>JAJCYL010000466.1 GCA_029262955.1 Cytophagales bacterium
AGCCCTAAACAACTAACCTGTAAGAATATATATATCCTTTTCATAATTATTTCTCTTTAGTATCTCTAAAATGTGAGCTTTAACGTACCACCGTATCGTCTTGAACTTGGTGCATTCAGGTATTCGAAGCCCTGGCCATTGCCAACTCCCAAACCTGCTGCATTTGGATCAAAGTTTGTTCCCTTTGGTGCATTGAATGCCTCATACCATAAGTTGAAGCCTGATGCGGTAAAGGTTACTGAACCGAATGGTGTGCTATCTAAGATCGCCTTAGGTAAAGAATAACTCAATGATACTTCCTGCAAACGAAGCGCAGTACCATCAGTCACCTGTAGCTCATCCGGGCCGAATAAAAGATTGTCGAAATAGTATGTTGAATTAACTATCTGTACATCATTCTTAACCCACTGAGGAGCATCTGTTGTTCCCAAGTTTCTCTCTCCAGGGATGATAAAAGTCTTCACCCTGTCTCTTGAATCTGTACTTACACCTCTACCTGGTAAGGCTGATATAGTTGCTGACCAGATGTCACCACCCTGAACGTGATTGAATACAAAGTTCAGGTTGAAGTTCTTATACCTCACATTGTTACTGAAGTTCAAAGTGAAATCAGGAATTGGATTTCCAATCTTGGTGTTCGCTCCACTCTCAACTACACTACCAGTATTGTCAATGGCTAAAGCACCATTAGGACTCAATGCAGAAGTTGCTGCAAACATCACGCCTAAAGGCTCTCCTTCTATTGCGAAGTTTCCTCTGTTGCTAAATCCTGCAATGTTAATTGACTCAACACCTTCTCCAAGCTCGGTTACTTCACTGGTTGTTGAGGTGAAATTAGCTCTTACATTCCAGGTCAGATCATTGATTGACAACGCCTCTACTCCTAAATCTATCTCCACACCTTTGTTGATTACCTCACCGATGTTGGTGAAAGTACTCTCAAAACCAGTTGATGGATCCAATGGACGCTCAACAATCAGGTCTGTAGATGATCTTCTGTACCATGAGAGATCCATAGTCACCCGGTTGTTCCAACCTCGAAGTTCTGCTCCAATTTCGATCTCTTCCTGACGCTCAGGCTCCAAATCCGGATTACCTAACAATGTACCAGTAGTGTTAGTCGATACCACTGATCCACCATTTGTGAATTCTCTCGGATTCAAATCAAGTGTTGAAGCAATGGGGAATCCACCTCGGAAACCTGCCGATGTTCCAAAACCTGTTCTGATCTTAACAAAGTCTATGATGCCATTGTTAGTGATCTCTGGCAAAACATCCGAAAGGATAAAGGCCGCACTAATACTTGGATAGAATAATGACCTGTTATTTTTTGCAAAGTTTGATACCGCATCATTACGACCGGCCAACGTTACAAAAAGGTAACCATTGTAGTCAATTTCTGCCTGACCAAAGAATCCTAAAATGTTCTGCTCTGTGGTGAACTGGATTGGACTCTGTGCAGTAAAGTTGAAGTGACGGAAGGTTCCGTATACCAACTGATTCTGACTAGTTACACCCTGTCGTGACAATGTGTTGCGACGACTGGTTGCTCCAACGTTGAAACTCAATCGCATAGCCTCACTCAAATCATAAGCACCATTGACTGTGAATGTATGGTCCCAAATATTGCTCGTATTGGCAAATGTCCTGTAACCACCAGTTACAAAGCCGTCAAGACCGCCAACGTGCTGTCCACCAGAGTTGTCTTCAGTGAATATGTCGTAACCAATTCTATAGGCAACATTCAAATTGTCATTGATGTCGTAAGTAACTCCTGAGTTACCATAAACACGGTTGACCACCTGGCCAGTGAAGGCATTCGCTACAGTCCAGTTTGGATTCTGAATGTCGTTTCCATTTCTGTAGTATACACTACCTCCCGTAATTGGGTTCTGGAATGGAAGACCTGCTAAATCCACACTTCGGGGAGTAAAGGGTACGTGACCATTAACCGCTGCTGATAATGGAATACCACCGTTGACATTCTCAAAAGCACCGTTACCAGTACTGGCTGACATTGGTGGAGATACAAAATCAGTCCTCGACAGGTTCAATGTAGAATTGAACGTGAAGTTATTGGCCAGTTTCGTCGTTCCTCCAACTCCAAAGTTGATTCGCTCTAATTCATTTCCCGGAAGGAAGCCTTCATCATTAAGGAAACCAGCGTTCACGTTGAATGAGCTTTTACCATCATTGCTACGACCACGAACGTTTACAGAGGTACTGTTTACGGTTCCGGTTCTATAGAACTTCTCTGTTCCCTTATATGACTTCCATGGGTAAACATTACCTGGCTGTCCTGCCTGCTGGTCAGGGAATGCTGCTCTCAAAGCCGGGTTAGTCCACTGCGAATATGGGTGCTGCAAGTTACCTGCATCATCAATTACTGCGTCTGCTCCCCAACCGGCCAAACCTTCTTTGAAGAATCCAGGTCCCCAGTTACTGAAGAACCAGCCAAACACTGCGTTAAAACCATTACCAAAATCATTCTGGTAATCTCCTAACGAAGATATTTTGTTTGCAAATACTGATTGAGTGATGGTTACATCCATCTTCTTGCTCACATTACCTGAAGCACCGCCTTTGGTAGTGATCAGAATCACACCATTACGACCCTGCTGGCCATAAAGTGTTGATGCAGCCAAACCCTTAAGGATACTGATGTCCTCAATGTTGTTTGGATCGAGGTCAAGGAATCGTGATGATCCATTGTTACCACCATCAGCAAATTCGTTACCACTTCTTGAAGGGTCTTCGTTACCTTGAGACAGGTTAGTACCGGTATTAAATGGCACACCGTCAACAATGAACAAAGGCTGGTTGTCACCTGTGATTGAGGTATAACCCCTGATAATCACGTTGGTTCCTGAACCAGACAAACCACTTTGCTGGGTGATCTGTACACCTGATGCCTTACTACGCATCGAGCGAACAACGTCTCCCTCAGTCTTATCAGCTACTTCTTCGGCGCTGATAGAACTTACCGCAAAACCCAGGGCTTCCTTCTTTCTTTGGATACCCTGTGCTGTAACAACTACCTCTTG
>JAJCYL010000467.1 GCA_029262955.1 Cytophagales bacterium
CACAAACAAAATGGAGGGGTCAAACAATCTCATTCAAATTTCAAAAAAGCACTATCACTGACGTCATCCCCGAAGGAAAAGGAGCTTCTTCTGAAAAAAATGGAGGGGTTAATACACCCCCCGGTTTAAAATCAGTTCCAATTCTTTTGGCATTTTTCAATTACTCCATCAGTAATTGCTTCTATCCAGTCCTTCTTCACTTTTTGATCCGCGAATAGATAGAGTTTTCCCTCATGCACATGCCATGCCTCGGGATCAACTTTAGCGGTAAACCCTTTGCTCACAGCGAAAGAGCAATAACCACCAAATTGAGGGGCAAATTGATCCGGTCTGTCTTTAAAAGTCTCTATATTCTTAGCTGAGCTAAATTTCCATTTTGCACCTCCCCATTCATGTTGATAGGAATCCAAACCGGCTTCGGCATTTCCGTTAAAATAGGCCACCGGATCATAACCGCTAATTGCATATCCACCACTTGTTTGTACCGGACTATGAATATTCCAACCTAAAGGATTCACTTGTTTAATACGGGTGAAAACAAAAACTATCAGAATTAATACACCAAGAACAATTGAAGTAATTACCATCATTTTACGTTTCATTTGATTGTCAATTTTTTCCTATTGACAACTAACAATGATGGTAGGGGACACTATTCCTTACTTAAGACATCCCAGCTATTTCTATAATAATTTCTTGCAGACTGAAAATAGACTACAAGAATCACAGCCATAGCCATAAAAATTATTGACCAAACGAAAACGTCGAGTGGCACATCAATCGCTATAGCAAAGTTATCCAGCCAATTTTGAGTTAGATAGTATGCCATGGGAATGGCAACTAATGTGGACAATAGAGTCATCAAAGCAAAATTACCACTGCTCAGATAGAATATATCTTTAAAAACCGCTCCAAGTATTTTTCTTATGGTCATTTCCTTTTCTTTCAACTCCAGTGAGTAGTTGATTAAACCAATAAACCCGATAAAAGCCATTAGGATAGCCAAACCAGCACATATGGCTAATAATTCTCCTCTTTTTTGGTCGGCATGATATTGCTTATCAAAACTTATCAAAATCAGCATTGAGGAAACCGATGTGATTAGAAGATAATTTTTCAACATAATCATGTAATTAATGGATTGATTTTGAGCAACAGTCCTTTTCAATGTATGACGATTGATAAGCTTGAAAACATTAATCCAGTATTTCCACCTGGCTCTAAATATCTCATAATTGATCGAGGTCACTATGAAAACGCTCATGCATATCTCCCTGAATGGTTTCAGACAATTGGTCGTTGCAATACCACTTGAAAAAACAATCCGCAAATTTGGGAGGCTTTAGTTTATTCATTTCTCAACACCTTCACTGGATTAGTCAGAGCGGCTTTAATGGTTTGATGACTGATTGTCAACAATGCAATTGCCAAAAGAATTAATGCTGACCAAACGAAAGGTCCGATCCCCATGAAAATACGGTATTCAAAACCATTGAGCCAACCTTCAACAAAATACCATGTTAATGGCCAGGCTATAAAGTTGGCAATGAGAATGAGTATGATAAACTGCCTCGATAGCAGAAGTAAGAGCCTGTTTATGGACGCTCCCAATACTTTTCGAATTCCTACCTCTTTCAATTTACTATTTACCGAAAAAGCAACTAGTCCATATAGGCCGAGACAGGCAATTAACACTGCCAAGGTGGAAAAGACGGATATTAATGATGATAATTTTTGCTCTTTTTCATACATCGCCTGAATTCCATCATCAAGAAAGGTTACTTCAAATGGTAGTGCTCCGACTACTTCATTCCAGTCATTTTCGAGAGAGGTCAATGTCTCTTTGATGTTGCCGGTGTTAGTCTTTATGAGCATTAATTCGAGGTCAGCAAATGGCATGACAATGGCCATAGGCGCAATAGGAGTGTGTAGTGAGGAGTAGTGAAAATCCTCTACCACTCCAATAACAGTTCGCTCACGACGATGCATATTCACTTTCTGACCTATGGGTGATTCCAAACCCAATACGGCAACTGCTGTCTGATTCAGGACTAAAGCAGATGCGGTATCAGATGGGAACTCTTTAGAAAAATACCTTCCCTCTAAAAGATTTACCCCCGTGACTTTGAGAAAATTATGTCCGGTTTGATAGTAAGCAAGTTGATGCGCATCTTGCTGGTCTGCACCCTTTAGCCAAGCTGGTCCACTTGAGGACGATCCATCGAATGAATGGCTCACTTTTGCCACCTCCAACACATGCGAATTCTGGGCGAATTTGTTTTTTAATGCTTCAAAGTCCGCGGCCATTTCATCACTACCAATTCGAACCCTTAGAATATTTTCACGGTCAAAACCCAGTTCTTTATTCTGGATAAAGTCCATTTGGGAAACTATTATAAGACTGGCTGCTATCAGTCCCAGTGAAATAGCAAACTGAAAGACCATTAGACTTTTTCTCAACCAGGCACCGGATGTGGATGACTTAAGATTTCCTCGTAAAGCTAGGATTGGGTTGAATGCCGATAGTACCACCGATGGATAAAATCCAGCTAAAATTCCAATCAAAAAAGTAGCTATTAAGAATAAGGGGGCAAGCTTCAAATACTCACTAATAGAACCCGGAAGTTCAATGTCAAGCTGCTCAGCAAAATAAGGTCTGCTTAAAAAAACAAACAGCATAGCTAAAAGAAGGCTGATAAAGCCTACCAATACGGATTCTGTCAAAAATTGAGTCACTATTTTTGACTTTACAGCTCCCATAACCTTTCTAATGCCTATTTCCTTACCTCTGCTTAGGGACATGGCGGTAGACAAATTCATGAAATTGAATCCGGCTATAGTCAGAATCAAAAATGCGATGACACTTAAGCCAAAAATGTTCGATTTATCCCCAA
>JAJCYL010000468.1 GCA_029262955.1 Cytophagales bacterium
CGGCGATACCCTCAGCGCATGACCTCATACAGGCGGTTCCCTATTTTTCCTATATCATCGTGTCTGTGATGCATGGTAAAATGGCTAGCGTTAGATCATGGCAACTAAACATTGAAACCAACCAGTTTGAAGAAGAGAAAATTAAGATTGAACAATTTGATAAAATAAAATAAAAATGGCAAAAGTGATTATTCCTACTCCTCTGAGAAAGTTTACAAACAATACGGCATCCATAGATGCCAATGGAGGAACTATTAAAGAAAGCATAATTTCAGTGGCTGATCAGTTCCCTGAATTGAAAAAGCATATTTTCGAAGACGGGGGTGAAATCAGGAAATTTATCAGAATATATGTTGGTGACGAAGACATCAACGTACTTGATAAGGAAAATACGAAGGTATCCAGCGACTCTGTGATAAGCATTATACCTGCAATTGCAGGTGGAATTTCTTAAATTCAATAAATCTAAAAAATGAATTCTACTTCATTCAGCAAGGCAGAACTTGAACGATACAGTCGTCACCTCATTATACCTGAATTCAACATTAAGGGGCAGCGGCGACTTAAAAATGCCAAGGTCCTAGTAGTTGGAACCGGTGGTCTGGGAAGTCCTCTTCTTTTGTATTTGACAGCTGCGGGGGTGGGTACCATCGGCATTCTTGACTTCGATGTTGTCGATGATTCAAACCTCCAAAGACAGGTTTTATTTTCGGTTGACGACGTGGGGAAACCTAAAGTAGAAGCAGCTCAAAAACGCCTTAAAGGTCTTAATCCTCATGTGAATCTTGTAGTTCACAATACTATGCTGACCTCAGAAAATGCCCTGGACATCATCAAAGATTATGACCTGGTTGCCGATGGAACAGATAATTTTCCAACAAGGTATTTGGTCAATGATGCCTGCGTTATTCTCGGAAAACCCAATGTCTATGCTTCTATATTCCGGTTTGAAGGGCAGGTTTCTGTTTTTAATTACAAAAATGGTCCCCACTATCGTGACTTATTTCCAACTCCCCCTCCACCGGGTTTGGTACCTAGTTGTGCTGAAGGTGGAGTGATTGGCGTACTCCCAGGAATTATTGGCAGTCTACAAGCGAATGAGGTACTTAAAATTCTTTCGGGAATTGGAGAGCCACTATCCGGTAGACTTTTTCTTTTTGATGCTTTAACCTTTGAAACAAGGACATTAAAGGTCCATAAAAATCCAGAGACACCGGAAATTAAAGAATTGATTGACTATGATCATTTTTGTGGTTTAAATTTGAACGGTGAATCAAAAGATGAAGAAGTGAAAGAAATTACCGTTGAAGAACTAAAAAGCCTCAAAGACTCCAATTCAGACTATCAATTGATAGACGTTCGGGAAGAGTACGAATATGAGATCTGCAATTTAGAAGCAGAATTAATCCCTTTGGGCGGCATTTTAGACAATGTTGAAAAAGTTGCTTCTGACAAGAAGGTTATTGTACATTGCCGAAGTGGTGCCCGAAGTGCTACTGCAATCAGTCAGCTAGAGAAAAAATTTGGATTTGATAATTTGTACAATCTTCGAGGTGGCATCCTGGCCTGGGCAGATAGCATAGATACTTCTATGGCTAAATATTAAATAATTGAAGTCCTTCTCGGCAGTTAAATTTTAAAAAAACTGTCGCAATCGATACAATGTTATTTGAGAAGGATGATCATATTTAGGCTGTCCTTTTTTCGTTTATAGGCAAACCTTCTCTTTGTTTATATAGTTTATAAAGGAGAATTGCTTAGTACTATCTCCGATCTTATATTTACAAATTGCCAGATAAATAAAACCAATACAATATGAGTTGGCTTTCACAAGCATTATCCAGTAGCCTGGGCAAAAAATTACTAATGGCCATGACGGGCTTGTTTCTAATCGTTTTTCTCATTGGGCACTTACTAGGGAACATGTTGCTCTTTAAGGACGATGGCGGGCAAGCATTCAATGAGTATGCAAAATTCATGACCACCACACCCGCAGTACTGGTCTTATCAATACTGACCTATATAAGTATTATAGCCCATGTGATCTATTCCATAATCATTACTATTCATAACAGAAAATCCAGACCGGTGCAGTATGCGGTATCAAACGCATCAGCAAATAGTGTTTGGACTTCAAGGAGTATGGGTGTACTTGGAACATTAGTATTAATATTCATTGTCATACACCTAAAAAGCTTTTGGTTCGAAATGAAATTCGGGAGCGTACCAATAGTAGCATATGACTCTGGTTCAATAAAAAATCTTTACCTAATCGTTGTCGAAGCTTTCTCACAATCCTGGTATGTTGCCTTTTACGTAATTGCCATGATGGTCCTTGCATTTCACCTGTCGCATGGATTTAAAAGTGCTTTTCAGACTTTAGGATTAGCGCATATAAAATATACACCATTGATTAAAACAATAGGGACAGCATTCGCCATTATCGTGCCCACATTGTTTGCTTCAATGCCAATTTATATGTACATGAAATTTCATGGATTACTCTAACTGATATAATCGACATATGTCTTTCGACGCGAAAATCCCAGATGGCCCATTAGACGAAAAATGGAATCATCACAAGTTCAACATCAAGCTGGTCAATCCAGCCAACAAAAGAAAATACGACGTAATAGTTGTAGGGACCGGATTAGCTGGCGCTTCCGCGGCCGCATCCCTTGCTGAGTTGGGATATAATGTCAAATCATTCTGTTTCCAGGACAGTCCGAGACGGGCGCACAGTATTGCCGCTCAAGGTGGTATTAATGCTGCTAAAAACTATCAGAATGACGGGGATAGCGTTTACCGACTTTTCTACGATACCATTAAAGGTGGAGATTACCGATCACGTGAAGCAAACGTTTATCGATTAGCCGAAGTTAGTGCCAATATAATAGATCAATGTGTGGCTCAGGGTGTGCCATTCGCTCGTGAATATGGTGGTTTATTGGCCAACAGGTCATTTGGAGGAGCTCAAGTGTCCCGTACATTTTATGCCCGTGGTCAAACAGGTCAGCAACTATTACTTGGAGCCTATAGTGCTTTGAGCAGACAAATTGCAGCTGGTAAAGTGCAAATGTTCACACGAACTGAAATGCTTGACCTGGTTACCGTAGATGGGCAGGCTCGCGGAATAATCACCAGAAATTTAATCACAGGAGAAGTTGAATCCCACAGTGGTCATGCCGTTATTTTGGCATCTGGTGGATATGGTAACGTGTTCTTCCTATCTACAAATGCAATGGGGTCAAATGTCACAGCGGCATGGCGAGCACACCGTAAGGGAGCCTTCTTCGCTAATCCCTGTTTTACCCAAATTCACCCAACCTGTATTCCTGTTTCCGGTGATCATCAGTCCAAATTGACGCTGATGTCCGAATCACTTCGGAATGATGGCCGGGTGTGGGTTCCAAAAAAAGCCAATAAGGGCTTGACGGCCAGTGAGGCGATAAATGTCTCAGAAGAGGACAGAGATTACTACCTGGAAAGAAGATATCCGGCATTTGGAAACCTCGTTCCCAGGGACGTCGCTTCCCGAAACGCTAAATACGTTTGTGATGAAGGTCGCGGAGTTGGCCCATCAGGGTTAGCCGTATTCCTGGATTTCGCAGATGCGATTAAAAGAGATGGTAAAGAAACCATAAGTAGTAAGTATGGTAATCTCTTTGACATGTATAAGCAGATTACGGGCGATAATCCTTATGAAGTACCCATGATGATCTACCCTGCTGTACATTACACCATGGGCGGTCTGTGGGTTGATTACAATCTAATGACCAATGTACCAGGTCTCTACGCTTTGGGTGAATGTAATTTCTCAGATCATGGAGCAAATAGATTAGGTGCGAGTGCGCTAATGCAAGGATTGGCAGACGGATACTTTGTAATCCCCTATACTATTGGCGATTATCTGGCAAAGATTCCGTATGACAAAGTTTCCACCGACCACGAAGAATTTAAAAAGGCGGAGGCACAGATCAGAAGTAACATAGATAAACTCTTACACTCCAAAGGGAGTCGGACGGTGGATGATTTCCATCGAGCCCTCGGTAAAATCATGTGGGACAAATGTGGTATGTCCCGAACTGCGGAGGGTCTTAAAGAGGCTAAAAAAGAAATTCAAGTACTGAGAAAAGAATATTGGGACGATGTCAATGTTGTTGGTGTCAATGAAGAGTTAAATATGACTCTGGAAAAGGCCCTGCGAGTTGGAGACTTCTTTGAGCTAGCGGAATTAATGGTTGATGATGCCCTAAACAGGAACGAATCATGTGGTGGACATTTTAGAGAAGAATATCAAACAGAAGAGGGTGAGGCAAAAAGAGACGACAAGAATTTCACCTATGGGGCATGTTGGGAATATAGCGGCCCTGACACTGATGAAAAGTTACATAAAGAAGACCTGATTTTTGAAAATGTTAAGCTCACACAAAGGAGCTATAAGTAAAGCATAGATATGGATTTGACCTTAAAAATCTGGAGACAAAAAGATTCACAAGATCGTGGAGGATTTCAAACTCACAAGGTTTCCGACATCACTCCTGATACCTCTTTCCTGGAAATGTTGGACATCCTCAATGACCAATTGGAAAAGAAGAATGAAGATCCAGTTCATTTCGATCATGATTGCCGAGAGGGCATCTGCGGGGCTTGCAGCATGTATATAAATGGCAGACCTCACGGTCCGCAGCAGGGAATAACTACCTGTCAGTTGCATATGAGATCTTTCAAAGATGGCGACACGATAACCATAGAACCCTGGAGGGCCCAACCATTTCCGGTCATCAAGGACCTGATAGTTGATAGAACTTCATTTGATCGCATAATCCAGGCAGGAGGATATATTTCAGTTGGTACCGGAGGAGTTCCAGATGCAAACGAGATTCCAATTCCGGCAAGAGTATCCAATGAAGCCATGGATGCTGCTGCCTGCATAGGTTGTGGCGCTTGTGTGGCTGCATGTAAAAATGCATCCGCTATGTTATTCGTAGCCGCTAAAGTCTCTCATCTGGCACTATTACCGCAAGGCAATGTGGAAGCCCAGGAAAGAGCGGAAAAGATGGTAGAACAAATGGATGAGGAAGGTTTTGGCTCCTGTACTAACACAGGTGCTTGCTCAGCCGAATGTCCAAAGGGAATTAGTCTTGAACATATCGCAAGACTTAATCGAGAATACTACTTTGCTAAGCAAAGCTCTGACAATATACCCGCTGAGGATGAGGTACATGGTGCAGGTTAATCTGTTATCCCAGAATTTGAGCGGTGTGATCTTTGGTTTTTACCTTTTCTATCACCTCTGTGATAATCCCATTTTCATCAATCACGAATGTATATCGGGCAGTACCCATATACTTTCGTCCATACATTGATTTCTCAATCCATGTTCCATATTGTCCATGAATAGTTTTATCCACGTCTGCTAGCAGCGAGAAAGGTAAATCAAATTTCTCAATGAATTTCTGATGAGATTTCTCATTATCCGAACTAACACCAAGAATGACATAGCCTCGTTTTTGCAGTTCTGAATAATTGTCACGCAGGTTGCAGGCTTCTGCCGTACAGCCCGGAGTATTGTCCTTCGGATAGAAATAAAGTACCACCTTTTTTCCCTTAAAATCCTTTAGGTTTATCTCATTACCATTTTGGTCCTTTCCTTTAAAAACAGGCGCTTGGTCTCCAACTTTTAAACTCATATTCTGTTAAAATTTTGATTTATAAACTGTTTCATTCCCAGCATTATCCTTTACCTGCAATATTAACTCACCATCAAAAGGAATTTTTTCATCTAATTTTTCAGACCAGATGAGTTTTTTCTTACTCTCATAATTCATTAAAACCCACTCACCATTCACTGTAGCCTCATAGGATGCGATTCCAGACATTTTATCATCAATAATAAATCTCATTTCCTCTTTGTTAATTCTTACAGGCTTGAGGGTCGGGGCAATAGAATCGATGGCCAATGTATAATCGACCAATTCCCTGGAATAAAATGTGATCTTATCCCCTTCCCATTGACCACCA
>JAJCYL010000469.1 GCA_029262955.1 Cytophagales bacterium
GCTGAAAAAATGGACGACCGCCTTGCCCTTATTATTGCCAAACAAATTATGTCCATGACTCCTTTATACTTCAAAAATGAGCCGGCAAAAGAAGCCTACGACGTTTTGAGATTAAAAGACTGGAAGGAACCATTGAAAGGGGAAGCGCTCAATTACTACCTCAATCTCGTCAACCTGATAGCCAAAGACAGAAATGGAAGGATGGAGATTCTCAAAACCAAATATCCAGAAGGTGTATGGGATTCATTTTTCACGGGCAAGTACAGTATTCCTCACAATTCCACTTACCGTTAGAACTCCTTTTCGCTATTACAATCCATATTAAATTTGCACACACTTTGCAACTATGAGGAGTAAACTACAACGCTTTAAAGAAAACTTTGAGCGTGATAATGTCATTGAACCTGGTAAGGAAATCTATAAGAAGATTAAGGGCCATTGGAATGAACTCTACTACAGAAATAATAATCCCATTGTACTTGAATTAGGTTGTGGCAATGGGGAATATACCGTTGGACTCGCTGAGAATTTCACCCAAAAGAACTTTCTTGGAGTTGATGTAAAAGGGACACGAATTTGGAGGGGCAGTAAAGATGCATTGGAAAAAGAGCTCAATAATGCTGCATTTCTGCGAACGCAAATCCTTCAAATACAAGATTATGTAGCACCTAATGAAGTTGATGAAATTTGGATCACCTTTCCTGACCCAAGACCTCGCAAGAGGGATATCAAAAGGCGGCTGACCAGCCCACGGTTCTTAGAAATATATAAGGAGTTGGTATCGGAAGATGGGGTAATTCATCTGAAAACAGATAACACCCCACTTTTCGATTATAGCCTTGAAGTGCTTCAGGAAATGGAGTCTAAGATTAAAGACCTCGTACATACCCATGACCTGTACAGCACCAATTTGCTACAAGATCATTTTGGAATTCAGACAAGATATGAAAAGATGTTCATGGATCAGGGTGAAAAGATCAAGTACCTCCGGTTCAGTTTTACTTAAACCTTCAAGGGGTTCCTGGAATCTGGGCTTTCCATTTAATATTACAATACCTTCTTTAGTGGAACCCTTGAAGGTTTAATCATAGCTTAACCCTATCTTCGAACCATGAAGCTCTCTTTGGTCATAACCGTCTACAACGAAGAAGACAATATCAAGCCGCTTCTAACTTCTATTTCTGAATCGTTAGCGGACTTTGATTATGAAGTCGTCTTTGTTGATGATGGCTCTACCGATAAGACGGTGGAATGTATTAAAGAGCAGGCCAATACTCATGTGAAGCTGGTGATTCTTAATCGAAACTACGGTCAAACTGCGGCAATGACAGCCGGAATTGATCAGGCCACAGGTGAATATATCATTACCCTTGATGGAGACTTGCAGAATGATCCAGCTGATATACCCATGATGGTTGAGAGACTACGCCAGGAAGGTTGTGACGTGGTCGCAGGCTGGAGAAAAAACCGAAAAGATAATGTGCTGAGAAAAATTCCAAGTGGTATTGCCAATGGAATTATCAGGTGGTTAACGGGAGTCAAGTTGCACGATTATGGCTGCACACTGAAGGTTTTTAAATCAGACATTGCCAAGAACTTAGGACTTTATGGCGAACTACACAGATTCATACCGGTAATGGCTCATATGCAAGGTGCCAGTATGATCCAGGTACCAGTTAATCACCGCCACCGCAAATTTGGCACTTCTAAATATGGTATAGGTAGAACATTTAAAGTGGTGAGCGATTTAATGTTGATGGTATTTTTTCAAAAATACCTGCAAAAACCGATGCACCTCTTTGGTACCCTGGGCTTGTTTGCCCTGCTTACAGGTTCTGCAATTAGCACCTATTTACTGGTCTTGAAAATTATGGGAGAAGACATAGGAGGCAGGCCGCTATTGATTTTGGGTATCACTATGCTTTTAGGCGGTATCCAACTCATTACCATCGGATTTGTGGCTGAATTAATTATTCGAACCTATTTCGAATCTCAGAATAAAAAGACCTATAGGGTAAAAGAGGTTTTTTCCAGTGATACGGTTCAGTCGTCCGTTTCGAGTGCCTCCAGTATATCTGCCAACTGATCGTAATCCTTGAATCCCGGCTTCTCTTCGAAACTGCCTTTGAGTGCAATACCCCTGATGGATGTGCTCTCAATGATAGTCAATACCTCATCCACTTCCAGGTCATTCCCAAGAAGAACAGGATATCCTAAATTATCGATGAATTGCGCTGAATGCTCCAATAAAAAGTATTCGATCTCCCCGGGATTAGAAATATTTTCAACTTCCTGTAGGTCATTAATTTCCAGGATCAATGGCAGGCCGGTGTTGGTACTATAGTTAGAAGTTTGAACCTGGATCATGTCCAATTCATACTGTTCCAGAGCCTTCTCGATAAATTCAGGAGTGGCATCTCCGAACTCACCCACTAACCTCACACCCGACACCCAGTTGGTCATTTCCTTGAACTGCTCAGGTGAAACGTATGTTTCCGAGCCGGGATTAAGATTGAATCCTAACATATCGACACCCATTCCAGCGCAATAACGAGCATCACTCAAATTAGTGATCTCCCCTACTTTTACTAATGTTCTTAAGGCCATATTCGATCAGATGGCGTCATTCTGAGTGCAACGAAGAATCTCCCGAATTTATGAGACTCTTCACGTTGTTGAGAGTGACAGTAATTTTTAGTGCAACATTATAAAAAAGTTGTCTAATCCAACTTATTGTTTTTCGCTACTCCACCCCCTAACTTTGCACGCGTTGAGAGTTTCGTTCAATTATCAACCCGAAACTCGAAACCTAAAAACCCGTTAATAGGGTCTTTAGAAGGTGAAAAACCAGGCTGTGAACCTGGCGAATTAGCAAAACATGAGCAAAAAAGGACGCGTATTAGTAGCCATGAGCGGCGGCATCGATAGCTCACTGGCTGCAGTGTTACTTCATGAGCAAGGCTATGAGGTAATAGGAATGACCATGAAAACCTGGGATTACACCAATTCCGGGGGAAGTAAAAAAGAAACCGGGTGTTGTAGTCTGGAATCTATCAACGATGCCCGCAATATCTCCGTAAATCTCGGTTTCCCGCATTACATCCTCGATATTCGGGAAGAATTCGGCGATTATGTTATTGACCATTTTACCAGTGAGTACCTGGCTGGTCGCACTCCTAACCCATGTGTGTTGTGCAATACCCATATAAAATGGGATGCCCTCCTACGCCGGGCTGATAAACTCGGATGTGATTATATAGCAACGGGCCACTATGCTACCCTCAAAGAAC
>JAJCYL010000470.1 GCA_029262955.1 Cytophagales bacterium
ATGTTGAAGGTGATGACCATGAGCATTCACATGGCGACATTTTCGGCAAAAACATCGAAATCATTTTTTCCATCATTTGCGGGGCATTGTTGGGAATTGGTTTTGGGCTTTCCTATGTAGAAGTTGTGCCTTCCTGGGTGAGTTTATCCCTCTACATTGGAGCCTATTTCTTTGGCGGATATTTCACGGCCAAAGAAGCCATTCAAACAGTTGCCAAAGGTGGTTTTGAGATTGACTTTCTCATGCTAGTGGCGGCCATTGGAGCGGCTATTCTGGGCGAATGGGCAGAAGGTGCATTACTACTTTTCCTTTTCAGTATGGGCCATGCTTTGGAACACTATGCCATGAACAAGGCTCGTAAATCCATTGCGGCACTGGCGGATTTGGCTCCTAAAACAGCACTGCTCAAGAAAGACGGGAAAACAGTAGAAGTTGGTATTGAGGAGCTGAGCATCGGTGATATCATTGTAGTAAAGCCCAATAGTAAAATCTCTGCAGATGGCGTGGTGGTACATGGCAACAGTAGTGTGAACCAGGCTCCAATAACCGGAGAAAGTGTACCAGTAGATAAAGTGCCAGTATATGATCCCGATAAAGACTGGTCACAGGAAAAAGACATCAAAGACGAGAACCGCGCTTTTTCAGGTACGATCAATGGTAACAATACATTGGAAATTAAAGTGATAAAAGTAGCGCAGGACTCTACACTCTCCCGCCTGGTGAAACTGGTGAATGAAGCCCAGACCCAGAAATCACCTACCCAGCGGCTCACCGACAAATTTGAGAAGTATTTTGTGCCTTTTGTATTGGTACTGGTGGTGTTGCTCAATTTCGCTTTTCTGGTCATTGATGAACCCTTTAGTGAAAGCTTCTACCGAGCCATGGCTGTACTGGTTGCTGCCAGCCCTTGCGCATTGGCCATAGCCACCCCGAGTGCCGTGCTAAGTGGAGTAGCCCGAGCAGCCAAAAGTGGGGTGCTTATCAAAGGTGGCCGTCCGCTGGAAGACCTAGGCGTTCTGACTGCCCTTGCATTTGACAAAACAGGAACCCTGACAGAAGGAAAACCTAAGTTAACGGAAGTGGTCGCCTTGGGTGATGTCAAGGAAGATGAACTATTGAAAATCGCAGTGGCGGTAGAAAAACTCAGTGATCACCCATTAGCCAAGGCCGTAGTGCGTGATGGGAAAGAGCGACTCAGTGGAGTTGATATACCAGAGGCAAAGGATCTGGAGGCTGTGCTCGGAAAGGGGATCAAAGCAACGCTGGGTAGAGATAAGGTTTACATTGGGAATCTGGACTTGTTTGAGTCGCTTGATGATAAAAAGCCATCAAATGAAACTGAAGAAAAAGTAAAGTCCTTAGAGTCTGATGGCAATACCACCATGCTCATTCGACAGAATGATGCGTACATTGGGATCATAGCCTTGATGGATACGCCAAGAAAAGAAGCGAAAAGCACCCTAGAACAACTGAAAAAGATGGGTATCAAGCGCATGATCATGCTTACAGGAGACAATCAGAAAGTAGCCAATGCGGTAGCCAAAGAAATAGGGCTTACAGATGCCTGGGGTAGCCTATTGCCAGAAGAAAAAGTTGAGGCCATTAAGAAACTCAAAGAACAAGAATCCAAAGTGGCGATGGTAGGCGATGGAGTCAATGATGCCCCAGCTATGGCCAACAGTACAGTGGGTATTGCTATGGGAGCTGCCGGAAGTGATGTAGCTCTGGAAACGGCTGATATAGCTTTGATGGCCGACAAGCTGGAGACCTTACCCTTTGCAATTGACCTAAGTAGAAAGGCAAAAGGTATTATCAAGCAAAACCTCTGGGTAAGTTTAGGCGTAGTTGCTATCCTAATTCCGTCTACCATTTTAGGACTGGCCAATATCGGTGTTGCAGTATTGATCCACGAAGGTTCTACATTGGTTGTAGTATTTAATGCTTTGAGATTATTGGCTTATAGAAAGCAATAAATTTGAAAGAAGAATATTATATATACCGTTATTAGTACCTTGCTACAAATTATTGTTCACCAAAAAACTAAAGAAAATGGCTGTAAAACACACACCGACAAAAGAAGTTCACAAGGGTTCCAAGGGAGGAACAACTGGTTGTGGATTTGACACGACTGAACATCCAGAACATTGGGTAAGCTCAAATGATAGGATTACGTGCGCTAAGAATGGATGCCGGAACTGACAAATAAGCATAAAGTTACGATTTGGCCCTACATAGGTAGGGACTTTTTTATGTGCATTCTGATAACCCTTTAACTGCATATTTCCTCCAAGTCGGTCTTAAAGGCCTGTCAGGAATAAAAATTGATACTTCCATTAGTGCGAAGAAGTAAATAGTAGATGATGATATTTTATTTAAATACTTGATATACTGGGAGTTATGTCCGCTTTGGCGGTAGGTGACAGCTACCCTTCCACTTGGCCAATTAGATAAATTGTACGATGATTGTCGGGATCAGATTCTATCATACTTTCAAAGGCCTGTTTAGTTTCTTTAGTCAATCGGGCAGGATGCCGCCGCATATGTTCGTAAATATTAACATACTCAGTCTTAGGTATACCTGGAGTTTCGTTGGCCTGAATAGAAAGGAATCGGGGATCAATTTCGCCGGTTTTAACCCATAACAGATTGATTTGGACAGATGTGGTCTCATATATTTCTTTTTCCGCCATAAAGCTTTCAAGCATCTTAGTTAGCGTGATTTTATCAAAATCAGGATCAAGGTTAGATGGGAAATAAATGCCTACATCCAAAGTTGGCTTACCTAACGTCAAGTCTTTGTTAATGGCTTCAACATCGATTGTATCAACGTTACTCCAGGCTGTGGTTGTTACTCTGGGTCCATTTTTATCATAATCTTTTGCTTGATTCTCATCTTGATTTAGATCACCTGTGCACCTAAACAAGAAAAGGACAAAAGATATGAGGAATAGATTTTTCATAGAATGATTATCTGAATAAGTGAAACAAAGTGGGTAAATGAGCCTTATTAATCTTTTAGTTTTTATAATCCCTTAATTACTTCATTCTGATACTCGTCCAACTTACTCTTACGTAATTTATTCAGATAAGCTTGAGTAGTACTGATCTTTTCATGACCTAGCATTTGAGAAATAGCGGTTACTGGGATTCCCATTTCATCAGCGATGGAGGCATAGGAATGTCTGGATACATAACTTGTCAATTTTTCTTCAATACCAGCCATTTGAGCTATCTGTTTCAAATTACGATTATACCTGGCTCTGGCCCATTGAATATCACGGTATTGCAGAACAGAACTTTTCCTCTTAATAATAGGTAAGACATAATCTTCTTTACTCTTACCCTTGATAAGGATTTTCAAAATTGGTGAAAGTTGTTCCGGTATTTTTATATCAAATGGCTCGGCAGTCTTTTGTCGATCATATTGAATCCGACCATCAATAATATTGGACACTTTAAGATGCGCCAGATCAACATATGGCATGCCTCTCAGATAAAAACTCATTAAAAAAGTATTGCGGTCATTGAACAAGGCCTCTTTTGGGTTTAGATCTAAATCTTTTATTTTTTGAATAGCCTCAATCGGAATGGCTCTCTTTCTCGTTTTTCCGGTTCGAATTGCATAGTCCTTAAAGGGATATCCTTCTTGTTCTGCTACACCTGCTTTAATGGCCTTGTTGTAGATCGCTCTTAAGGTGCGCATATAGACAGCCAAGCCGCCTAATGAATTACCTCTTGATAAATAGGCAGTTTCAAATTTTTTCAAAAAATCGAGATTAACCTCGTTGAAGGAGAGATTCCTTTGGTTCCTAAAAACCCTTATTGATCTCAATACTTCCCGGTAACTTCTGGCAGTCCCAATTCTCTTGGCTTCGACAAAATCCTCAATCAAGTTTTCCGTAAAAGCAAAAACACTTTGTTTACTGTTACTGGCTACCAATTTTTCCTTCAGTTGTATTATTGATAAGAATTTCAATTCACCCTTTTCCTCCAGCTTTGTTATTATATCTACCAATTGGGCCTTACGCTTTACCAAAAAATTATTCAATCTTTGTGGCGATTCTGTACCCTTAAAAGTGTTCCTGAAACATCGGTTCTTGTCATCCCAAAATTTCTTCCGGGTTGAATATCCGGATGCAATGCTGGTAGTTTTCGTATTATGTGTTAACCTGAATATTATGGGAAATGCACCGTCTTCTCTGGGACGTCTGTTATCAAGTGATATTACAATACTAGTTGCCATCAATTTTTCATTTGCACGTGATTTGCACGTAGATACTGAATTAATCTAATTCAATGTGTTCTAATATGATTTCTAAGTTACTCATTTACAGTTAAATACAAATATTAAAGAATAAATTAATTCAATAATCTGCTGACTCATAATCAGGTGGTCCCAGGTTCGAGCCCTGGTGGGCCCACAACTAAAGACCCGGTAATGCGGGTCTTTTTATGGTCATATGTTATATTATATATAGTCGCAAAATTGATCGCTTCTACGTAGGTGCTTCTCAGGAAAGTATTGAATTAAGGCTCACTAAACACAATCAAAAAATATATGGGGATAAGCATTTCACATCACAAACTGATGATTGGGACGCATTTTATGTAATTGAGTGCAAAGACATAAAGCAAGCTTTAAGAATTGAAAAGCATATCAAAAGGATGAAAAGTAGAGTTTACATCCAAAATCTAATTAAGCACCCGGGAATTGTTAAAAAGCTTCTTTCGAAATATGCAGTTTAGAGCACCTGACTCTCCCGATAGCTATCGGGACAGGTGGTCGCTGGTTCGAGCCCAGCAGGGCCCACTATATAAAACCCGGTTAAAACTGGGTTTTTTTTTATGCCAATATGCTACATTATATATAGCCAAACTATTGATCGTTACTATATCGGTGCCTCGCAGGAAGAGATTGAGGGAAGGCTAGATAAACACAATAAGCAATCTTACGGAACGAAACATTTCACAAGCCAAACGAACGATTGGCAACAGTATTTGGTGATTGACTGCGAGAGTATGAAACAGGCTTTAAAAATTGAAAAGCATATTAAAAGGATGAAAAGTAGAGTTTACATCCAAAATCTAATTAAGCACCCGGGAATTGTTAAAAAGCTTCTTTCGAAATATGCAGTTTAGAGCACCTGACTCTCCCGATAGCTATCGGGACAGGTGGTCCCAGGTTCGAGCCCTGGTGGGCCCACTTTTTTAATTAGCAACAGCCTCTTAGTGAACAACTTAGAGGCTGTTTTTGTTTTTATGAACAACCTTTGAACAAAGTTCTTCTTCTTTGATCAGCGATTTTAATAAGCTTTCACTTAAACCAAATGATAGTTTATCATAATAAACTAACTGAGAAGAGTGTCTTACAATTATAATATGGAGGAAGCTGGAGGAGTAATCAAGTATCGTTAAGAGAACTCGAAGGGAGATTTTACTTCGTTGTTCTGGATTAATCCATTTTTTATTTGGTGGTAACAGAATTGAAATTCACGTTCATTTTTATCTTTCTATAAATTGAGATGAATTAAATTCAGTTTTTATTGAATAAGCCTTCTTTAGATGAATAGACTTATAATTATTGGCAATGGTTTTGACCTTGCTCACAAGTATCCAACTAAGTATGAAGATTTTCTTCTTTTTTATTTCAAAAATACTGTCTTTGCAAAATATCAACCGGGTGTTGGATATGATGATAAATTGATAAAACTAAGTAGTGGTCTTGATCTAATGATTCATCAAGATTTCGAATCTTTTGGTTCTTTATGGCAAAGAATTTTAGAATTAAAAAGCAATAACAATCTGCAAGTTAATTGGCCTCCTAATGCTGGTCACCTATTGAAAGAGATAGTTGAAAATTCGATTCATAATTGGGTAGACATTGAACATGCCTACTATAAACTACTTAAGACAAAACTTCCCAAAAAGGGAGTGGGCAATTTGCATTCAGATATAATTGGCATACAAACTTTAAATGAGCAATTCCAATTTATGATTAGTAATCTAAATGATTACATAAAAAGAATACCTCCCCCTGATTCAGCACATAACCCATTTTACAATGTATTTACTGAGGATTTAATAGGGAAAGATGGACAAAAACCTGACCGAACGTTAATCCTAAATTTTAATTACACACAGACACTTAATCCCTACATGAGTAGACTCAAAAACACTATAAAAATTGACATTCATGGAATAGCCGGAGATGACAATAATCCGATTGTTTTTGGTTTTGGAGATGAGTTGGATAGAGACTTTCAATTAATGGAAGATGAAAATATTGATGACTACTTCCACTATATCAAAAAGTTTAAATACTTTTTGAACTCTAATTATCAAAACCTTTTAGACTTTATCAGAGGTGGTGGAAAGTACGAAATTTTCATTGTTGGTCACTCTTGCGGCCTATCTGATCGTACCATGTTAAATACTCTATTTGAGTCGAAAAACTGCGTTAGTATTAAAGAATTCCATCATAACACAGAAACTGCTTACACCTCCAAGACTTACAGCATTTCTCGTCACTTCAAGAATAAGGCAGCAATGCTTGACAAAATGGTGCCGTTTAATCCAGCTCATAGATGTCCACAAATTGGACCACCTGAGTAGAATAGTGGCCCATTGTATATTTATTAACCAAATTAGAATTAATCCATGCAAGAATAGAATTCCATAGTTATAGGAAATCTAATTCTCAATTCATCAATACTTAAGTAGGTTATCGATGGCGAATTAAAGTCAGTTACAGGGAAGTCTTGACTTAATATACATGCCTGAACACTTCCAACACTCTCTTTATTATTTTTAATTACATACTCAGCAGTAAAAATAGATGATTCTTCAAGTTCAGTATGAAGTTCATTTGGGAAATGGCTTATTGACTCCCTGTTCTTTTAAGTCTTCCGAAGGATGACTTGAAAGCTTAAATGAATGAAGTGTCTTAGACACGGCTTTGCTGCTCTCCGTGTCAGTATAAAAATTCACTGATTCCGGTGGTCTCTATTTTTCAGAACACCCCAAACAACAAGAGGCTACGGTCATCACGTTGAAAGTCAAAGTCAGAATTATATGATTTTATCAGTGTGAAACTTGATCCTAAGAAACACTACAGAAGACGACTTAAAAGCTTTAAATAAAGCCGTGTCACAGACACTCGATTTATTTATAAGTTTTAAGTGCTCTTTCAGAACACTTAAAACAACAAGGGTTACTTAGACGCAGGTATAGTTAGACGTTCATTGCAGTGTTACTCTACATTTTTAACGGTGAGCGCCTTTAGTGCTCTACCTAGTTCGTCCATATCATGACTGAATTCAGTTTTGAATTTTTCCCAGTTGTCTTTACCAACTGCCTTATAGTCGTCAAGACGTTTTTTCATATCTGTATTTTTTTTCTCTAACTCAGAGATTTTCTTTTTATAAGCCTCTTTTGCTTCCTGCTTTTCTGAAGCAATACGTGCGTTAAATGCCGCTATGCTTTCGTTATTTATAGCAATCTTCGCTGCTGTTTCTCTTCTATAAGCGGCAAGTTCGGCCCTATGGTCTGAGTTAGCTTCTTCCAACTTCTGATTGGCCTCAATTACATTATTTTCGGCAATTGCTACCTTTTCTGCCGGTGTATTACAGTTGGTTAGCGGTAATCCTATTAATATAGACAGACCTGCAAGTGTTAAAATTGTCTTTTTCATGATTTTTTGTTTAATGGATGGTTTTTGTTTTAATATGTCGTTTAAGCTTCATCCTTAATGGTGCGTACCAAGCTTAAGCCAGATACAAAAAATATGAATCCCAGTATTCCAAAAGTGATTAGTATTTTAATATCATTCGAGCCGGAGTTTCCTATAAATCCAAATGCTGCATAGATTAGACCCGCTATTCCCAATACTGTTAGTAGGGCTCCAAAAATTTTTTTTAAGTTCATGTCAGTACGCAGTTATCATCACACAAAGGTGTCTG
>JAJCYL010000471.1 GCA_029262955.1 Cytophagales bacterium
TTGATATGGAGTTTGCTCCTGACGGGTCACTTTACCTGGTTGACTGGCACAATGTGCTTATTGGACACATGCAACACAATGCCCGTGATCCCTTAAGAGATCATGTTCATGGGAAAATTTATCGAATCACCTATCCATCCAGGCCCCTTGTTCAGCCAGCAGAAGTGGATGGGGCAAGTATCACTACCTTACTTGATAACCTTAAACTGCCAGAATACCGCACCAGGTATCGTTCGCGTAGAGAATTAAGAGGAAGGGATGAGAATGAGGTTCTTACCGCTCTTACAGAATGGAGCGCCAACCTTGATCAAAGTCACCCTAAATATGAACAGTTTCTCCTTGAAGGGCTTTGGGTAAGTTGGGGCTTAAATCGCCTCGATAAAGCACTATTAATGCAACTTATGGACTCCAGGGATCACAGAATAAGAGCAGCTGTTGTACGAGCCATTAGATACAATGGTCACCAATTAGATAATCAGGTAGAACTTTTAACCAAAATGGCCGGGGACGAACATGGTCGGGTTCGTTTGGAAGCAATTGTAGCTGCCACATGGCTGGACAACGAAAGTGGGATGGCTGTCCTGGCATCTGCAGAAAATCTTCCCCTTGATACCTGGATGGTCGAAACCTATGGAGTGGCACAATCCCGCCTGAGTGGCCAATCTGATCAGGTTGACAAGGAGGATAGTATCGCCACACACCTTGCTGGTGCAGACAGAACCCTCTTTGTGAAAGGGAAAGCGATTTATGAAAAGGAAGGCTACTGCAGTACCTGTCATCAACCAAATGGCAAAGGATTAACCGCGTCTGGCTTCCCTCCTCTTGCCGGAACAGACTGGGCTCAGGGGAATGAAGAACGCCTCATTAAATTGACTTTAAATGGTTTAATGGGACCAATTGAGGTGCTGGGAAAGGAGTATCCGGGACAGGTTCCCATGACACCATTCCGGGGTTTATTGGACGATGAGGAAGTGGCTGCAGTTCTGACCTACGTTAGAAACTCTTTTGGCAACTACTCTTCAGTCATTGATCCGAAAACGGTTAAGAGCGTAAGAGATGAGACCGAAGAGAAGAAGGGTTTTTATTCGCCGGAGGAGTTAATGAAATTATATCCCCGATAGCCAGTTAATTATACATTGTATGGAGCAGCGGCCTTATTACATAAAAACAGGAAACGGGATTCCTTTTGTTTGCCAACATGGTTTAGGTGCTGATTGTACCCAAATAGAAAAGCTTTTGGGACCACAACATAGAATGGAGCTCATCTCAATGGATTGCCCTGGTCATGGAAAATCACCCCTGAGCAACGGTGTTGTTCCCTCGTTCAATTTCTATGCTGATCAGCTAATTAGAACAATAGACCATCTTAATATTCAAGAAGCTGTATTCGGTGGCATTTCCATGGGTGCTGGAATCGCCATCAATATCGCCATAAGATTCCCTGAAAGGGTAAAGGCGCTTGTTCTTATCCGTCCAGCCTGGTTGGATGAAAAGAATCCGGAAAATCTCTCTATCCTTAATGAGGTCGCAGACTACATTGAGAAGAATAATATTTCAGGATTTACACAAGGTGAGCGTTTTCAGAAAATTGATGCTATTCTTCCTTTGGCTGGTAAGTCACTTTTGGGACCGTTTGACCCATCTCAACGCCCTGAAATAGCAACCGTTTTGAAAAAAATGGTTGGGGATAGGCCTTTTGATGATATTGACCTGTTGAGTAACATTGACAAACCATGCATTATCATTGCCAATCAGGATGATCCCTTACATCCTTTTAAAATGGCGTCAGTAATTCATCAAAAAATAAAAGGGAGTCAATTGTCTGAAGTTATTTCGAGATATATCGATGACGACAAGCATAGTGAAAGTGTTAATCAATTAATATCAAGATTTATAGAATCAAATGAAGAGTATCTGGAAAGCAGAAGAAGCCAAAAAGTGTAAGAGCGACTTGCTAAAATTGAGAGTCTACACCTCACGGCTCCTGGGTAGTAATGAGGATCTCGTGATGCACGGAGGTGGCAACACTTCTGTCAAAATTAAAGAGACCAACCTCTTTGGCGAGGAAGAAGAGATTCTGTACGTGAAGGGAAGTGGTTGGGATTTGGGAACCATTGAAGCCGCTGGATTCGCACCTGTCAAAATGAGTACCCTTTTGAAAATGGCCGAATTAAAGGCTATGAGTGATATGGAGATGGTGAAATATCAGCGCATGGCGATGACCGATCCTGGCGCTCCAAATCCATCAGTGGAAGCTGTTTTGCATGCCATCATTCCCTACACCTTCGTTGATCATACCCATGCCGATGCGGTAGTAACTGTCACCAATAGCCCGGGTGGAAAGGAACGTATTGAGGAGATCTATGGGAAAAAGATGATGATCATTCCTTATGTCATGCCCGGTTTTGTTTTGGCTAAGAAGATTAACCAAATGACCAAGGGAATTGACTGGGATCAATTGGATGGTCTGATCTTAATGAACCACGGTGTTTTCACTTTTGATAACGATGCGAAAGCCAGTTATGAAAAAATGATTAAGATCGTGTCCAAAGCCGAGAATTATTTGAGTACAAAGAAGGCTTATTTACCTAAAGGTTCGGCAGTGGGAAAAGTCAATACGCTTCAAGTCGCTGAAATCAGAAGAGAAGTAGCTAAAATTTGGGGCAAACCAATATTAGCCAGAGTTGATAATTCGCCAACTTCAAACGCTTTCAGTAAATTATCATCAGTCAAGAAGATCACTAACCGTGGTCCCCTAACGCCTGACCACATCATTAGAACTAAGCGCAACCCAGTAGTACTTAGTGATCAATTTCAGAAGGATCTTCAAAAGTATGTTGAAGATTATAAGGCCTATTTCAAGCAATATAAACAGCCTGGACAAACGCTGCTGGACCCGGCCCCAAGGTGGGCCATACTTCCTAAAACCGGATCACTTTATTTTGGCCCTACTGCCAAACATACAGCCATCATTAATGATCTGGCAATTCATACAAAAAAAGCCATTTCACAAGCCGAAAAATTAGGTGGTTGGAGTCCACTGGGCAAGGCTGACCTTTTTGAAATGGAATATTGGAGTCTGGAACAAGCCAAACTCAAGAAAGGTGGCAGTTCAAAACCTATGGAGGGAAGAATTGCATTAGTTACAGGGGCAGCCAGCGGTATTGGTAAGGCCTGCGTTGAGAGTCTGGTTAAGGCCGGTGCTGTGGTCGGAGCACTTGACATTGATCCGTCGATTCGAAAGACCTTTCCACAACCTGAAGTATTGGGTATCCAGTGCGATGTAACCAAGGGTAAAGACCTGCAAGGTGCAATAGAAGAAATTGTTACGAAATTTGGAGGCCTGGATATGCTGATTAGTTGTGCAGGCATATTTCCTAAGAGCGCAAGAATAGAGGCGATGGACGACAAAGTTTGGCAAAAAAGTCTCGATATCAATGTAAGCAGTCATCAGAAATTATTGCAACTCTGCCTCCCCTACCTCAAATTGGGATTTGATCCTTCTGTGGTATTTATTGGATCTAAAAATGTTGCTGCCCCAGGGCCGGGTGCTGCGGCATACTCAGTGGCCAAGGCTGGATTAGCGCAATTGGCTAGAGTGGCAGCATTGGAACTCGGAGAATTAGGAATTCGCATCAATACTATACATCCCAACGCGGTTTATGATACTGCTATCTGGACAGATGAGGTGTTGAAGGCCCGAGCCAAAAACTATGGGCTCAGTGTTAAGGCCTACAAAACGAACAATGTGCTTAAACAGGAAGTGACCTCCAATGACGTTGCTGAACTGGCCATTACTATGTTAGGGAAAACTTTCTCAAAAATTACAGGGGCACAAGTACCTATCGATGGTGGTAATGATAGAGTTATCTAATGATGAAATGATCGCCATAATGAGGATGACGATAAGAGGTGATAAATGAGATACCCGACCTGCCCGTTAATTCAGGCGGGTAAAATAGCTCCTTTGAAAAAATAAGGACTATTTTACGAGTATGACGTATTTCTTTAATTTACACAACAGGTTATCTTGATAAACAAATATGATTGTCAGACATACATCACGAACAGAAATCCTTCAAAAACTCAAAAAGAAGGTTGACAACAGACTACCGATACATATTGCCAGTGCCGGAAGCGGCCTGGTGGCCATGCTCTTAGAAAAAGCCGGAGTCGATTGTATCAACACTTTTTCCGGGGCACGTTTGAGGGGGAACGGCATGGGAACAATGTCAATGCTGTGGCCAATCCTGGATTCCAATAAACAGACCATGGATTATACCAGGGAGGACATTATGCCTGCCATTAAAGGCAACTCATTTGTATGTGCCTGCCTGAATGCCAATGATCCATTAAAAGATATGAGGATGGTACTCAATGACTGCAAAGCCATGGGAGTTTACTCCGCCTCCAATATTGGTCCCTCTATCAGTTATGTGGACAAAGACAGCGAGATCTACAAAGTATTGACCAAAAGTGGCATCACCCTTGACAACGAAATCGAGTTTCTAAAACTGGCTAAAGAATTGGATATGGTTTCGATTGGATTGGCATTCAACATGGAGGACAGTATCCGAATAATGGAAAAGGCACAACCGGATATATTTTGTTTCCATGCCGGAACCACTAAAGGCGGCCTATCAGGTTATGATTCAGGAGAGACCATTGAGGAAACCACTGCCCGCACTGAAGAAGCAAACCAGGAATTGCGGAAAATTAAACCCGATGTGATGTTAATTGCTCATGGTGCAGCCATGGAAAACCCCACAGATGCGCAGTACATATTAGACAATACCAGCTGTGACGGCTTTTGGACAGGCTCGTCCACAGAACGCCTCCCTATCGAAAAGGCGGTCTTTTCCACTGCTAAAGAGTTTGCTGATTTACGCTTTCCTGATAACAAGAAATAGATGACCGGTTGAAATGAAAAAGACAGTAGCCCTACTCGTTACTTTAGACACCAAGGACCAGGAAGCTGGTTACCTGATTGAACAAATCGAATCTCATGGTCAGCAGGCGCTGCTTTTGGACATTGGCGTTGTCGGTTTAGCTGGAATAAAAGCATCCATTACCAGGGATGAAGTGATTTCCACCGGGGGTGGCTCCTTAGATGAGCTCCTCAAAGATCCTACAAGAGAGAAATCAAATCCTTTTGTGGTTCAGGGATGTATCAGAATACTACAGGAGAAGATCGCTAACAATGAAGTGCATGCCGTATTAGGATTAGGTGGCACCCAGGGCACTTCAACTTGTTGTGACGTAATGCAGGCCTTACCCTTCGGTTTTCCTAAGCTTATGGTCTCCACCATTGCTTCCGGAGACACATCCGAGTTTGTTGGCATCAAAGACATCACCATGATGTTTTCCGTCAGCGACATCTTGAAACTAAATCCCTTTACGCATAAAGTATTAGCCAATGCGGCGGGAGCGGCTTGCGGTATGGCCGATGTCGAAGCAAAATTTGACATGAAAAAGGGTGACAAGCCCTTAATTGGGATGTCTAACCTTGGTGTTTTGACAAATGGAGCGATGGAAGCCATCAAGTATATCGAAGCTGCCGGATATGAAGTAATCGTCTTCCACGCGGTAGGTTCAGGTGGGCAGGCCATGGAGCAAATGATGAAAGAAGGTATAATCGGAGCCGTGTTCGACTATGCCATGGGTGAAATAGCAGACGATGTCTGGAAAGTGTTGAGAGCCGGTGGGCCAGAAAGATTGACGGTGGCTGGCAAATTAGGGTTACCGCAGGTGTTATGCCCGGGAGGAGCAGAACATTTGGGAATTTTAGTCCATCCCAATCAAATTCCTGAAGAATATAAGAATCATCAGCATGTCTTTCATAGTCCGGTGGTCTTTGTACCCCGTCTCAATTCAGAAGAAATATTGAGGGTGGCAGATGATATTATTCAGCGATTGCAACACACCAAAGACAAAGCCTATTTTATGCTACCGAAAGGCGGTGTTGGTCGATATTCCGTTAAAGGCGGCGTTCTGGAAGACAAGGCCTCAGATGAAGCTTTCTTTAATCGCCTGAAAGAGGGCCTTCCTAAAAACATCATTGTGATAGAAAGGGACACTCATGCTGAAGATCCTGCTTTTGTAAAGGAGGCAGTTGACCTGTTGATTGGATTGATTGAAGAGAACTGACAAACAACGCTATATTTTTCGGACATATAAGGGCATTTCTTGAATTCTTGTTGTTTTAAGTGTTCTGAAAGAGCACTTAAAACTTATAGATAAATCGAGTGTCTGTGACACGGCTTTATTTAAAGCTTTCAAGTCATCCTTCGGAAGACTTAAAAGAACAGGGAGGGAACAGATTGATAGTAAAAAGGACCAAAGTAAGGGCTTTGAATTATAGTCGATTAAAATATAATCTTCCGAATAACTAATTGTGGTTCTTAGTAAAAACTATAGTAGCAGTCTACAGAAATATATAGTAATACGTTGCGATTAGTTCCGATAATTGGTACCTTCCGCAAATAGAAACTATTTCAAAATGGGTGTTGTTGCAGAGTTTATTCGGGAGTTACAATCCTACGAGGAGTATTCCTTTTCAACAGAAGAACTCTATAAAAAAACATTAGCTCCCCAATCATCTGTCAAGAAAGAATTAGCTCGTTTAGTATCTGATAACCAGCTTATAAACCTAAGAAAGGGCTTCTACATTATACTTCCTCCGAGCTACCAACATTACAAAAGACTTCCTATCGAGCTTTACGTTGATAAACTTTTCAAGACATTAAGTAGACCTTACTATGTAGGTTACTATTCCGCAGCAGCTTTACACGGTGCTTCTCATCAAAAGGTTCAACAAGATTATGTAATCACTGAACTACCGGCCCTCCGAGACATTGTAAAAGGAAATCTAAAAATCAGATTTTTCAACTGTGTGAATTGGCCAAAACAAAACATCCTTCAAAGGAAATCTGATACAGGCTTTTTTAATCTTTCCTCACCTGCTCTGACATTTGCTGATTTACTTGACAATCAAAACCGCTTAGGCGGAATCAATAGAATGTTAGCCATACTCGAGGAGCTTGCAGAAGCGGTAGAGCAAAACGATTTGAAAGAGTTACTAACGTGGTACAAAAACAAAAGCACTCTTCAGCGAATGGGGTATTTACTAGAAAAGTTGCACTTGAACGAATTATCAGAACTGATTTTTAATGTGTTACAGAAAGCTCCCTTTTTCCCAATACTACTTAGCCCAAGCAAAGCAGAAAAGGCAGGAAGTACTGGAAACCGTTGGAAGATTGATGCAAATGTAGTACTGGAAAGCGATATATGATACCTAAGGCCCATATAGCGAGATGGAGGGACATAGCTCCTTGGAGCAACGATGATTATGTGGAACAAGACCTCATAATCAGCAGGGCACTAGTGGATCTCTTTTCTGATGACTTCTTGAATGAAAACCTTGCATTCAGAGGTGGTACAGCTCTTCACAAGCTATATCTGAATCCAGCACTAAGATATTCTGAAGATATCGATCTTGTTCAGATTAAGACTGGTCCGATAAAACCAATCCTGGATAAGGTAGATGAGGTCATAAACTTTTTCGAGGTACCATGGTCAGTAAAACAAAAGGCTAATAACAACACCATTCTCTATCGATTCACCTCTGAGACGGGTACTCGCTTAAGATTGAAAATTGAAATCAATTGCCGAGAGCATTTTAATTTACTTGATTGGGAGCCTTTCCCGTTTAAGGTTGAAAGTGAATGGTTTTCTGGCAAATGTGGGATTACTACCTATAAGCTGGAAGAGTTGCTCGGCACTAAACTCAGGGCCTTATATCAAAGAAAGAAAGGCAGAGATTTGTTTGACCTGTATTATGCCCATCAACATACTGAAGTGGACTGGGACCAGGCACTTCATTGCTATCAGGAATACATGAAATTTGCAGTGGGCAAACCTCCAACTGCAAAACAGTTTCTTCTCAACCTGGAAGAAAAGAAAACCAGCGACCTCTTCAGAGGTGATATGGAAGGCTTGTTGAGAACAGATGTTGAATATGATCAGGATGATGCTTATGAGTGGATTATAAATATTTTGAATAGAAATGAGTAAGGACTTCTCAAAATATGAATTAGTCGTCTTCAGTAGTATTTCTATAGGATCAAGTTTCACACTGATAAAAATCATATAATTCTGACTTTGACTTTCAACATGATGACCGTAGCCTGCCTTGTTGTTTGGGGTGTTCTGAAAAATAGAGACCACAGGAATCAGTGAATTTTTTTACTAACACGGAGAACAGCAAAGCCGTGTCTAAGACACTCCATTCATCTAATGCTTTCAAGTCATCCTTCGGAAGAATAAAAAGAACAGGGATGACGACTACGGATTTCCATTTCTATCCGCTTTTGTTATAAATCATCATACTAGCCATTCGAGTTTAAGCGCCGCAGTAGTTCGCATCAATGCTCAATTGTTAAAAAAGACAAATCAAGGAATAAGAAGAAAAACAAATTACATCTTCTGTGATTTCGATGCTGTTGATTTCATGCCTTCTAAAATAGATTTCAGCCAGAAATTATATATGGACTTATCCTTTTCCCTCTGAAAATGAATAAAGCCAATTCGGGGATCATTGGTACCGGTAGGATTACTTTTATGCAACAGAAAAGTATTGGCAAGAAGGCTTTTAATAATATTGTCAAATGCTTGACGCTTCAAATCCTCCTTATTCAGTTTATCGATTTTAAGATCAGTATACAGGAAGGTGATTTTGCCATCGGAAACGTTATCGTTTAACCTGATATCAATCGCCAATTTATTCATGTAACCACTGCGAATAGAAAACGCTTTGAGGGGTATAAAAATGGAATTAAGCTGTGTTAATTCAAACTGGCCAATGCTTCCTTTCAAGGAGTGATCACCATTCTTGCTTAATAGGTTAAAAGTTAAATCTGCGTCAAGCCTCGCCTTCCCCATAAACATTGCCGATACCCGTAACTTTGTTTTCGAGTTTTGCTGATAGCTTAACGAATCATTAGTGATATTGTAAAACTCAGCATTTAATCCGCTGAAAAATACAACTCCTTTTTTATTAGTAATCTCGCTTAGTTCCTCGTAGTGGACGGAACTATTCCTTACAATAACAGTAT
>JAJCYL010000472.1 GCA_029262955.1 Cytophagales bacterium
CGGGTAGGAGCCCAAGAGCCATCCACATATCTCTTATAAGAATTAATAGTTGGGGCGTAAAAAGGCATTACATCAGGAACATATTTAATCCATCCACCAAGGAAGTATTTGAATGTGTTCGAGCCCATTACAGGCCCAAAGGCCTGATCACCCTCAAAAGCATTTTTTCCATCTTTCCAGAGGCTTATGTGAATGTGGCAGCTGGAACCTGCTTGATCTGTATCAAACTTGGCCATGAAAGTCACCGAAAGGCCCATTTGATCAGCTAGCTCTTTCAGGCATTGCTTATAAACGACATGACGATCGGCCATCTTAATTATTTCGGCATATCGTACATTCAATTCATGCTGTCCTTTTCCCCATTCACCCTTTGAGTTTTCTACCGGGACACCTGACTTTTTTAAGTGTCTTCGAGCTGCGGCTGTAAATGGTTCGGACCTGGTGCCCTGAAGGATGTGATAATCTTCCAAATACCAGCCGGCGGACGTTAGTTTTGAAAAGTTAGATTCATGTCCTGTTCGGTAATCTGTTTCAAATAGGTAATACTCCAGTTCTGATGCAGCAAAACAATTGAAACCCAACTCTTGTGCTTTACCGGTCTGTTGGGCTAGAATAGATCGAGGAGCCACCTCAACAAAATCATCTGTCTTGTTATTCTTTATATCACACAAAACAAGTGCTGTCTTGTGCTGCCAATCAGCTAAACGAAGAGTAGCAAGGTCGGGGACCAGATGGAAATCCCCATAGCCTAACTCCCAATTGGCATAATCGTATCCAGGTATAGGCTCCATCTCCATATCAGTGGTTAGCAAGTAATCACATGCGTGTGTGCCCTCATGAAGGACACTTTCAAGGAAGAATTCTGCATCATACCTCTTACCCATTAGTCTGCCGTAATGATCAGTGAATCCCACTATCACGGTTTCAATTTCCTCACTGGAAACCAGCTTCTTCAGTGATTCGGGAGTAAGGAGGCCTTGGTTTTGCATAAGTGCAATTTAACTATTCCATGGATTATGAAAATCAGTTTATCTCCAGTGGTTGAATTCATGTCAAAAGATAACTTGATCTTCATGCGCTGGATGGATTACTCACCCTTCATTCGAAACCATACATTGCTAACCAGCAATATTCCGAAATAGATCAATGCAAGTAGCGGATTATAAATGGTGATTGCTATAAATGCAACTATGGCAATTGCAAGAGCAATTATTGGAGAAGCGGGATAAAAGGGGACTTTAAACGGACGTTCGAGGTCTGGTTCTTTACTTCTAAGAACTATAACAGAGACCATTGAAATTATATAGAGGCTCAAGGCACCGAAGCAGGCAATGGTGATTATATCTGCTGTTTTACCAGTGAGAAGTGCCAAAATTCCTATGAACATATTTAAAATAAGGGCGTTTGCAGGGGTTTTAAATTTTGGATGAATTCTGCCTAATACTACCGGTGCAAAACCTACTCGCCCAAATTCGAATGTTGAACGGCCGGCAGCTAAAATTATTCCATGAAATGAGGCGACAAGGCCAAATAGCCCAATAAAACTCACCAATTTATAAAGGATATGTCCTTCTCCTACGGCTTGAATCATTGCGAGTGGGAGTGGAGAGTCAGAAGCTACTGTGCTTCCAATGGGATAGACAATTGTTTCCCAGCCATTGACACCAACGGAGGTGGTGAATGTAAGTAAGCATAGAATTACTAAAGTGAGAATGGCAGACCCAAATCCAATAAGAATATTTCTTTGAGGATTGATTGTCTCTTCAGCCACGTTTGCTACCCCTTCAATGGCAAGAAAGAACCAAATAGCGAAGGGAAGCGCTGCAAATGCGCCAGACCACCCATTGGGCAAAGCATTCTTGGATAGGTTTTTGAATTCAACTTCGGGCACAACAGCACCGGCAAATAGTAACAAACCACCGACAGCCACTATGGTAACAAATAGTTCAAATGATGCGGCTGTTTCGACACCATAAATGTTAAGCCCTGTAAATATCAGATAGAAGATTACCGCAATAACCAACATAGGAATGGTGGGTAAAAAAATGTTGAGGTAGGCTCCTATGGCAAACGCAATAGCCGGCGGAGCAAAAATAAACTCAATATTCTGAGCCATTCCTCCAAAAAATCCCCAGTGTTTACCTAATGCCTGATAAGCATAATCGAAAGCCCCTCCTGCTTTGGGTATGGCACAAGCCATCTCTGTATAACTGAAAGTGAAGGTCAGGAACATAATGATGACAAAGAAAGTGGCAACTGCAAGACCAAGAGTACCTCCTTGCTCAAGACCCAAATTCCAACCGAAATACATTCCGGAAATGACATAACCAACCCCAAGACCCCACAGCATCACCGGGCCAAGGGTACGTTTTAAATTTTGTGGTTCAGTTTTTTCGGCCATCTGCTAAATATAGTGCTTTCATACTTTTAAGAGTTATTTAGAAACAATAGATCGAGTATAAGCTGTATCACATCTTATATGGTTAATTTCAAGTTCACTTTAAGCTGCTATGGCGGTCAGGGAAGTCATATTAATATCAATAGTATTAACGATTCTTAGCATCACTAAAGGTCGAAGCCAGGTTATCCTTGAAGAATCCAATCTTCCGATAATCATCATTAATAGTGGAGGGAATCAGATCGTAGATGAGCCCAAGGTAGCAGCTGAAATGAGAATCATTCACAATGCCAGCGGGGTTAATAACATCAACGACCCCGTGAGTGGTTATAATGGAA
>JAJCYL010000473.1 GCA_029262955.1 Cytophagales bacterium
CAAACAACCAGGACATTCTTTTCTTGAAATTCCATCTAGCTCCTAAACCCAGGGTGATCATAGGCCCTTCGTCATCCTGTTTTTCATCCGGATTAAATAAAATTCCAGGTACAAAGGCTACTCCAAATTTTTCAAATAGCAGCTTTGTTGCACTTATCTGCGCACTAAACTTTAACGCCTCTCCTCTAAGTCTCTTATCCTCCGGATTGACTGGTTCTTCTGAAATCCAGTTAAGTCCGGACTGAACACTGAGTGAAAATGGAAATTTATCGTCTGTCGTTTGATCAAATATTCTATATCGGCCTTGAAGCTCAAAATTATCTGAGGCATTCGTCCTACCCAGTGACACGTGAAGATTATCTGTGAAGGCATAACCCATACCAAGAAATATTATGGCACTGCCATCTAACCCATAAAATGCATTAAAACCATCGCTTAACGCGGGATTAAATCGATGACTAATCCTAAACAGACCTGTCCCTTTCGGAGAGGTCTGAGTTGTAGGTAAATTCAGAATTTGCCAGCCGTCAAATGGCCTTACATTATTGTCCTCAACCAATTGTTTTCTACTCTGATCTACTTCATCAATGCTTCGAATCCAATTTTCAATGGTAGCAATTTCTTCTGGGGAAATCTCACCAGTCATTGGCATTTGGAGTCCGATTATGTCGGCGTCCCCTTTTAACTTTTTTATCATATAACTCAATTCTGGATTACCAGGGTCCACCCTCTTTAAATTGGGGTTTTCTGCACTAGGTTCATCCACTATTGAGGCATAAAAGTTATCCTTAGTTAGCCTCATTCCCATCTGAGAATTTGGTCCGATATGGCAGCCAACTTTTGCACAGGTATTTTCAAAAATATTTATCACCTGTGCTTCCAGCTCTATTTCAGACTGAGCCTGTAGGTTTGCCTGAAAGCACATCCCTATTATAAAGGCTTTAAAAAGGTGTAATTTTCTGCACATCGGTTCCTACAAAATTTTTGTTATTGGAAATCTACATTCAATACACAAATCACAATAGGCTGGTTGCCTGCATGTGTGATAATAAAGATAACGACTGGCTGTATTTTTTAACCGTTTGGCCCAAACTTCATTATTTTTTATGGCATTTCAATCAGGGTATTTATAAATTAAAGTGTTTAATTATTATTCGGATATCTCGGTTTGAAAAGATTTGTCTTCATATTGACCCTATTTATACCAATATTTTGCCATGGGCAGGTTTATGAGTCGATCCATAGTGACATATCTTTCTTTTCTGAGGCTCCTTTTCAAGACATAGAGGCATCTAACCACAAGGCCATTAGTTATTTTGATCTATCCACTAACTATGTCCTTTTCGATGTCATGATTGAGGACTTTGAGTTTGATCAAGGTTTAATGAAACAGCATTTTAACAGTCGCTACCTGGAATCAGCAGATTATCCCAAAGCAGAGTTTTTTGGTAAAGTTTTGGGTTTTAATCCCCAAATTTCAGGAATTCAAGAGGTTACAGCTATGGGAGAATTGACAATACACGGTATAACTAATGTTGTCAAATCCACTGGAAGAATGGTAAAAAGTGAGTCGGGAGAGATTCATCTCATCTCAAAATTCACCGTTGACATCGAAGATTTTTCCATAAATACTCCCAGGCTTCTCTTTCACCCAGTTGCCGAGACTGTCCAAATAAAAGTTGAAGCACGTTACCATCTTACCGGATCCTGATCCGTTGACTTAAGAACTGCCTCTCCCAATATTCTATTGATCTTGGCAGTCTCAACTAAAAACCCGTCGTGACCATAAATTGAATCAATTACTGAAATTACTGAGTTTGAAACATGATCTGCCAGGAACCTTTGCTCTACGACAGGAAACAAATTGTCTGAATTTATCCCAATGAAATGGCACTTCGTCCTTATCAAACTCAAAGCAGCAGAAAGACCGCCTCTGGCTCTACCAACATTGTGCGCATCCATGGCCTTTGATAATAACCAGTAGGTATACGCATTAAATCGATTCTGTAATTTTTCTCCCTGATATAGTTGGTAAGACGAAGCTTTAAACTCGTCATAAACATCAGCATTGTCCAGTTGATTATTTTGGTAAATATCGTAGGCCCGATATGACAGCAAGGCAATTGCTCGAGCCGTTTTTAACCCCTGAAGGCCAGCCTTGGAGCTCTCACTCAACCAACTCGGATCTTGTGCAATCGCCATTCTCTGAGACTCGTTGAAAGCGATTCCCCAAGGTGAATGCCTTGCATTGGTCGCCAAGCCCACCATATTATGAATAACATGGGGTTGATAAATACACCACTCCAGCGCTTGTTGTCCTCCCATACTACCTCCAACAATGGTATTGATTACTGGCAGTTCCAAATATTGCCGAAGTAAATCGAATGAACGAACAATATCCAAATTAGTTAAACTGGGAAAAGAGTGATAATATGGTTTTCCGCTTCCAGGGTCAATTGACAATGGACCAGTCGAACCATAACACCCACCAAGCATATTGGCACAGACAATGAAGTATTGGTCTGGGTTGTAGGCTCCTTGCTCACCAAAAAGACCACTCCACCAATCTCGTGCATCCGCATTGGCAGTCAGAGCGTGACATATCCAAATAACGTTACTCTTATTTTCATTTAGCTCTCCAAAGGTTGAATATGCCAGAGTGAAGCCATCAAGAACTCCTCCTTGTTCAAGAGTAAATGAATCTGGGTACTTAAAATAGGTATTCTCAGACATCGTCTACATTGATTTAACACCGATCACGCAGACTCCAACAGGATGATTCACGCAATCAATTTATATTTCCCATCATTCGGGCAGGATTTGGCACCTTTGCCTATGCAGGCCGGTTGCCAGAGTTTCATAGAGCCTTGTCTCTCCACTCTTCTTTATAAATCAATTACTTAATAATTGACTTGAATACACAAAGTAAGGATAGAATATAATACCCTCAAAACAGAAGGGCTATTTTTTCAGACTTAAGAAGATGTCGTCCATCAATTGCAACTCCACTCTCTCATTTTTGATTTCCTTTATTTTATATGACATTCCATAAACATCATCCTCATTTAGGAAACTTAATGTATCACTCTTAATCAACCATTTCAGGGAATGTCTGAGCGTATCACTACTGAAGATACAACCTGGAAAGCCATAGGCATTGATTTCTACTGAATCGAGATAAAAAGTAATTTCTCCGTCCATGGTAAAGCTTTTGACATCAGACACACCAGGGAAAGATGCAGGATCTGTAACCCACTGCGCTTTCCACGTTCCTAACAAGGGTGATTCAGATTCATCACTCTGCGTATTTGTACATGAGGAAATGCAAAAAATGATCAGGATTACACGTAAAAATCGCATTGTCTCTATTTTGAGATATATACCACAAAGTTTATTAACATCCTTAATAAGGTCCGTATTTAAACGTGACCCTGTGCAAGCATAGCGTCAGCAACTTTTACGAATCCAGCAATATTGGCACCTTTTACGTAATCAACATAGTCCTTATCGACTCTTCCATACTTTTGACAGCTATGATGAATCTCTTTCATTATTGCCTTCAATTTAGTATCAACTTCATCCCTTGACCACGCAATTCGCAAGGAATTCTGTGACATTTCTAACCCTGAAGTGGCCACACCACCGGCATTTGAGGCCTTACCTGGAGCAAATAGAATTCTATTCTTATGAAAATAATCTACAGCTTCCGGTAAACATGGCATATTCGCCCCCTCAAAAACTCCCTTACACCCGTTTTTCACTAAGTGTTTTGCATCAAGTTCATACAGCTCATTTTGTGTTGCACAAGGATAGGCCAAATCACAGGGAACATTCCATGGTCGCAAAAGGCTATGAAATTCCGCCTTTTTATGTTTTTTGGTGTACTCACTGATTCGTCCCCGTTTGTTGTTTTTTAGATCCTTTATAAACTCCAGTTTCTTTCGATCGATTCCGTCTTTGTCATAAATAAAACCTGACGAGTCAGATAGCGTTAGAACGCTTCCACCCAATTCCAAAATTTTCTCAGCTGCGTATTGGGCTACATTGCCACTTCCGGAGATGACACAATTCTTGCCCTCCAAACTATCGTCACATGCAGTGAGCATTTCCTGACTAAAATAAACACATCCGTAACCTGTAGCCTCAGGCCTGATCAGGCTACCGCCAAAGTTCACATGTTTACCAGTTAGAATTCCTCTGAATTCATTCTTTATCCTTTTGTATTGCCCAAAAAGATATCCAATTTCTCTTCCTCCCACACCAATGTCTCCTGCAGGTACATCTATATCAGCCCCAATATACTTGCAAAGCTCAGTCATGAAACTTTGACAAAAACGCATTATTTCATTGTCACTCTTTCCTTTCGGATCAAAATCAGATCCACCTTTACCGCCACCCATTGGCAAAGTAGTCAGGCTATTTTTGAAGACTTGTTCAAAAGCCAAGAACTTGAGGATGCTTAGGTTTACAGAAGGATGGAATCTCAATCCACCCTTATAGGGACCAATTGCCGAATTCATTTGGACTCTGTAGCCACGATTTATTTGATAATTACCTTTGTCGTCAATCCAAGGAACTCTAAAAATAAACACTCTTTCAGGTTCAGTCATTCTGTCCAATATTATAGCGTGCTTGTACTTTTTATTCTTTTCAATATAAGGTACAATGGTTTGTGCTACTTCATACACCGCCTGGATGAACTCCGATTCATTGCTATTTTTATTCTCAATACCGGCCATGAAGGCCTTAATCTCTTTTTCAAAGGTTTTTGTGGAGGCCATAAAAAATTTGGGTTAGCGTTGAACAATTCATCATCAACATAGATATGTAGGAAGGAAATATATCACTTTATCCAGTATTGTTCGATTCTTATTAGTTGAATAATGGTTTTTGTAAGTGCAGAGGACAAAACGTAGTGGTTAATCTTCTGAAAGGACAACAATCATGTCCGCATCAGCCAGTTCGAAATACTCCGACTTCTTGGGGTTTACCACGACTCCGTAGCCTTTATCGGGGTTCTTTGCATCAGCAAGCACACGATATCCCATAGCCACTTCATTTTTCTGGGCAGCCGATTCAAGGACAGTGTAAAAGTTTACCGGCTCACCAATCTTAACATATTCGCGAGCTGGCTTTATATATATTTCTGATCCATCCGCATCAAAAAGATCCTCAAAGACTCGCATGAGGTACTTATTCTCCGCAACCTGACTCATAAGTAAACTCAGTAATTTATCGCTTACGATAAAGTCATCGGCACTTGTGATATCTGCCAACTGACGATTCTTCATGTCTAGCATCTCGCTTACCAAATTGACATGCTTGCCGGTCGCTTCTGAAATATTCCTTAAATGCAGAAGTGTTATGAGAGATTGTGCATCTGCCTCTTGAAGGGGATAATGCTCCTGGTAACAAAGTAGCATCACATAGTCATAACCAGGAACATCAAGGCTCTCCAACAAAATCCTATCGGTTGTATCATCTTGATCGTAGCTGATAGTAATGTTTTTGAAGTTACTCAGATGGCGGGTTTTAACATCCTCAGGCACATCAAATCTTGAAACAATATGAACTATCGAACCTTCAGCTACGTAATTGTCAAGTTCTTTGATGATATTTTTGGCCCTTACATTCCAACCTAAAACTAAAATTCTCTCTGCCTCTGACTTAGGCCTCTCAACTGTAGTGATCAGTCTTTCATTAATGTTAATTTTAACATCCTCTTCACTAACTATTAATGTATCATCATCTTCAGTCACGCCAATAACTCTGTCTCCCTTACGCATGACTGTATCCATTGGTGGATTCAGCACGACTGTGTGATCGGCGAATTGCAACCCAATGATAGCTGACTCTTCGTACATAAAAAGAACTTCACGAAATGTTTTTCCTACAGTTTTTGGTTCTTCCATGAAATAAATCTCGTCACCCCCAAAATCCATTAGCTCGATATATACTACGCTTAAGCCAGATTGCCGACTGGTCTGAACCATTATCCTCGAGATAAACTCGTCGCTCAAAATGAGTTCCACTTCGTCTCCACCAACCATCTTGGCAACCTCATAGTTGCGACTATTTTCTATCTCTGCAGTAATATGATAGGGCTCTTTTCTGCGACCTGGGTTGGTAACAATTGCGAGAATTGTCTTTATTATTTGAGAATCTGAGTTTTCATTGTCCTTATCTAAAATAATTATCGATCGAGCTTCAAAGGGATTGGCTATATAGAGGTCACTCACATCAATTGGATCCCCGGTCCTACAAATGACTTTAGTATTTTCAGTATCCCCAACTTTGTCTCGCAGCTCATCCTCCATGTCAACCTTGTCCTTATCGGCCAAGATTACAATCACTGGATTCTTTACGTTTTCATTGGCTATTACCAGCTCTGGAACTATAGTAAATATTTTCGATGACCAACCAAGAATTAACGTATGGTTATTCTCAATGACGAAAGATCTCCCCTTTCGGAGTTCCTGGATTTTATCCAATATACCATTGGAGACAAGACCGATGAGTGTACTGAGAACTACGATGCCGCAAACAGTAATGAGAAATTGATACAACCGAACTGTCCAACTCATTTCTGTGTCAACCATAGCTCCGGGGTCTAGGGTGTGAGTCAGACTTACCCAGAAAGCATCGCGAAACCCAAAATCCTCAATGTATTGCGGATCGATCCCCATAATGAGGAATCCAGCTGTGAAGATCAAAACTATAATTAAGGTAAAGATTCCTAGCCAGGCAATTAGTGCTACCGTTCCCTTGGAGAAAAAATTGTCGAATCCATATTTAAACCTCTGTCGAAAAGGAACTTGGCTCATCTAAAGCAAAAATAGAATTATTACTGGATTTATAACTTATTAAGACCTGTTTTTCAGGTCTTGACAAATATAACCCTTGAGGGATACTTTTAACGGCAATTGAAAAAGTAAATAACAACTACAACTGAGATAAAATAGGGAACTAGTCCTTCTTCAGGAACTTGAAAGCTTTGCTGTACCTGGTCTCATCATCCTTCACCACAAGAAAATAATAACCACTTGCAAATGATTCCACTGGTATGCGATAGGAATCTAGACCGAGCTCTTCTGTTTCAATCTGAACAACATTCCCAATAATGCTGTGCATTTCAAACTTCACATCCTCTAGTTTAGAATTTAGTATTTTGATTTGTAGATAATCCTTAACTGGATTTGGAAATAGCTCCACCGTGTTGACAGCCTGGAGTTTTGGTTCATTAACGAAAGGAGTTTCTGCTGATTGCTGGGTGGCCAAAGAATTCTGAGCACTTAACTCAAAGTTAAGAGAGAAGGTCACAGTTAGTATAGTAGCCAAAATTAAACGCACAAATCCTTCTTTTATTCATATTGAATGTATACAAATAACGGGAAAACAACACGAAAGTTCTTAGATTTAATTGAAATTTTTAAAGGTTGAATTAATTCAATATGCTCACAAGAATTTGAACTATAATCGGAAATAGTTACACTTTACTGATAATCAGTTAGTTATAATTTCCTTGAACTTTTTGCAATGGCGTGGTGAAGATTTTCCAATATGTCTGTTGCTGTAATTGATTCCTCCGCACCCAAAGTTTCTTTTGCGAAATCTCCGGCAAGGCCATGTAGGTAGACTGCCAAAACAGCAGCCTCCCAGGGGTGATAGCCCTGCCCTAAAAATCCAGTTATAATACCTGTAAGTACATCACCACTCCCTGCCGTAGCCATTCCGGGATTTCCGGTAGTGTTAAAGAACACGCTACCATCGGGTAAAGTTGTACTTGTGTGGGCATTCTTTAAAACGACAATTACGTTGTGCTTAGCCGAAAACTCTTTTTGCATTTCTAATCTGACATAGTCATTAGCCCAATCACCAACCAGTCGTCTGAACTCGCCAGGGTGCGGGGTTAAAATAGAGTTTGTCGGAATATTCAGTATTAAATTTGGATTACTACTGAGGATATTTATGGCATCTGCGTCAATTACAATTGGTTTATCACAGGTCAATAGATAATTACTAAATGCTTTGACAGTATCCTTTTCCTGACCAATTCCCGGTCCAAATCCAATTGTATTGTATTTATCAATTGCGACATGCTCCGTAATGTGATTCAAATTTCTGTCTAGGATAACCATCGCCTCCGGCACAGAGATTTGCAAAACATCATTGCCTCTATTGGGTATGTGCACCTCCAATAATCCGATACCACTTTTTAAACAGGCCCTGGCGCATAATATAGAAGCCCCAAGTTTGCCTGTACTTCCTGTAACGAGTAAAGCTCTACCAGCCTGTCCCTTATGGTAGTATTTGGGCCTGGGCCTAATCAATGAATTCACAAAATTGGGCTCAACAGTTTGACAGTCAGCCTCAACAGAATTGATAAATTCCTGATCTAACCCAATCTCCACAACCTCCCAATTCTTAACAAATCTGCCGTTTTCTGGCAGAAAAAAAGAAAGTTTGGGCGCTTGAAAAGAAATCACATGATCTGCCTCAACAATACTTCCTTCAATGACAGGCCTATCACAAAACATTCCACTTGGAAGGTCAACGGATACCACCTTGGCTTCAGATGTGTTAATTTGTTCAATCACTTTAGCGTATTCACCACTTACTGGTCTGGTTAATCCAGAACCAAACAATGCGTCAATAACAATATCCTGTTTCAGGTCGAATTCGGTCTCAAAAGATACCGATATTGATTTTATCTCTTTTAGTCTATCAAGGTTGATTTTAAAATCCTTGGAACCTTTCTGCTCATTCCCAGCAATTATTACGCTAACACTATAACCAATTCCGCTAAGTATTCTCGCAATAGCCAAACCATCTCCCCCATTATTGCCATTACCACTAATTACTATTACACTCTGCGTAGAATCAAATTGCTCGACAAACCAGGATACAAAAGCTTCAGAGGCACGTTCCATTAGGTCTATTGGCTGTATCGGCTCATTTTTAATAGTATATTGGTCCGCCAGTCGAATTTGTTCTGCATTAAGAATTTTCATGTATTTGTTATTTGAAACTTTTACAAAACAAAGAATTTCCGATCTTTAGAAAAAAAACAATGAGCGAATATTTAGCTGAGTTTTTCGGAACCATGCTTTTGGTCCTTTTTGGCTGTGGGGTGAATGCTGGTGTTAGTCTTACCAAATCTTATGCTCAAAATGCCGGGTGGCTCGTCATTTCATTAGGTTGGGGCTTGGCGGTAACAATGGCCATATATGCTGTAGGCAGTATTAGCGGAGCACATATCAACCCGGCCGTAACTATAGGATTAATGGCTTCTGGAGACTTTCCTGCTGACAAAATGATCGGTTATGTAACCGCACAAATGGCTGGAGCAATTATAGGTGCAATTCTCGTTTGGATTCATTACCTCCCACATTGGCAAGAAACAGAAGACAGTAATACCAAATTAGGTGTGTTCAGTACATCGCCTGCAATTGACAATAGCTTGTCGAATCTTGTCTCTGAGTTAATTGGCACCTTCGCATTAGTCTTTGTAATTCAACTTATTGGTGCCAATGATTTCAGTTCAGGGTTAAATCCTATAGCCATAGGCGCCTTAATTGTGGCTATTGGTGTATCGATGGGTGGCACAACAGGTTATGCAATTAACCCTGCAAGAGATCTTGGTCCACGAATTGCCCACTTTATTTTACCAATTAAAGGAAAGCGTGACTCCAATTGGACCTATTCCTGGATTCCAGTAATGGGACCAATAATTGGAGGTGTTCAGGGAGCGCTTACATATGATGCATTTTTCAGAGGAAATGTTACCTATTTGTTCTTAATAGTTTCTTTTTTGGTGGTAGTAATCTTTTCGCTCACTATAATTGATGCCTTAAGAAAATGAAATCACTCCCGATCTTAATATTAATTTCTATCCTGATCTCTTGCAACTCTTACCAAAGAAAAGAACGTAAGCAGGGCAACGCGACCATTAAATTTGATTTACAAGGTCATCGGGGAGCCCGAGGTCTTGCCCCCGAAAACTCAATCCCTGGATTTTGGAAAGCACTCAGCCTGGGCGTGTCAACCCTTGAAATGGATTTAACGGTCACAAAAGACAAAGAACTTGTGGTCTCACATGAGCCATGGTTTTCTCATATCATATGCCGTGATAGCATAGGCCGGGTATTTTCAGAAGAGGAAGCCCGTACATATAATATTTATGAGATGTCTTATAATCAAATATCAAAATTTGATTGTGGCTCCAAATCAAACCCAAATTTTCCTAATCAAGAAAGTGTCTCAATCAGTAAACCAAAATTCGTAGACGTTGTTAATTCAACTGAACAGTTTACCTCACAAAGAGGCAGTTTCCCCGTCAACTACAACATTGAAATCAAAAGTAGTCCTGAGGGGGATAATATTTATCATCCAAATCCTGAAGAATTTTCTGATCTCGTCTTCCAGGCAATTGATGGATTGATCCAGTGGAATAGGGTTACAATCCAGTCCTTTGACTTTAGAATTCTACAATACTTTCATACCACTTATCCCAATGTGCGATTGGCGGTCTTGATAGAAAACAATAAGGGAGTTGATTCAAATCTTGAAACTCTTGGTTTTCATCCTCCTATTTATAGTTGTAATCATAGGCTGCTCAGCAAAGAGACTATTGCTCAACTACATGAGAAAGAAATTGATGTCATTCCATGGACCGTCAATGAGATGTCTGACATGGAACGGCTTTTCGATTGGGGTGTAGATGGATTGATAACAGATTACCCCAATCGTTTTTGGGAATCAAAAATAGATCCAAGAGAGGTAATTGAATTTGATTGATAATATGTCTTATCCGGAATTAGTTGGCGTGTTCTGACATAAATTTTATCCGCATCAGCCTAACTTCGTCATCAGAATAATCATCCCCTAACTCATCCATTGCCACATGAATATCATCTGAATCCGCACTCATGAAGTAATCGTAGATATCATCCTGTCTATCATCGTCCATTGAATGATCGATGTAGTAATCGAGATTTAACTTCGTGCCTGAGTAACAGATATTTTCTATCTCAGTTAACAGATCATCATAAGCC
>JAJCYL010000474.1 GCA_029262955.1 Cytophagales bacterium
GATCCACACTCCCGAGAAATCGCTCAGCAAATTTGCTGCCGAAATTCCCCAGGTGTACCATCGTCGCATCCGAATCGGCATAGCGCTCATAAATATGACAGGTCGATTTGTCCTCACTTAGCCACCACTCATAGTTGATCGCACCCGGCTCATCATTTTGAGTTGCACTTACCATTTCTTGCATCAATGAAGTGAAATTGTCAAGCTCACCTTCTTTTATAGAGAGTTCCAATAACCAGTAAACATGATTTGTCATAATGTTGCTTTAAGGACGAAGTTAATCTTATTGACTATCTCTGTCAACATGGTTTTTTACTCATATAGTTCCCTTATTCAACATCTTCCTAATAGAGAACCACACTGATATCCACTTCTCATATTTAGTAAGCTTGTCGAAATAATGGTTTCAGAATAAGTGGCGTTAATGCAAATACGGTAATATCAATTATCATATAATACTTAATATGTGTATATAACTTGTCAAATTTAGTTAAATATGTTAAGTTTAAATATGTCGTGGATAGAAAGATACCTCAGTAGTGAGCTTACGAGACTCTGTAAGCCAGGTAAAGTATTTGTCCTTTATGGTCCAAGACGTACCGGTAAAACCTCAATTATTGAGCAGTATTTAAATGAAATTGAGGGAAAAACCTTTAAGGGTACCGGTGATGATTTTGATTTAAGACAAATTTTCTCATCACAAAAACAAACCAGAATAATCTCAAATTTTAAGGGGTATGATACTGTTTTTATTGATGAAGCGCAATCAGTTAGGCATATCGGAATGGGATTAAAAATTTTAATTGATGGCTTACCTGAGTTAAGAATTATTGTTACCGGATCATCTTCATTCAAACTGTCGCACCAAATTGGGGAACCGCTCACCGGACGCCAGACCGTTTCAATGCTTTACCCCATATCCGTTGGTGAATTGAATGCACAGTTTGGCGGCATGGAAGTGAATAAGAATTTGGATGAGTACCTCATCTTCGGAATGTACCCTGAGACGCTCACTATGGAGAACCATTCAGATAAGAAGGATTACCTGATACAGTTAAGGAATTCCTATTTGTTTAAGGATATCCTGGAATTGGAAAATTTGAGAAACGGTGATAAATTAAACGACTTGTTAAAGTTATTGGCGTTTCAAATTGGCAATGAAGTTTCACTAAATGAATTATCAATAAGCCTTGGAATCGCGAAGCAAACAGTATTCAGATATCTTGAATTATTGGAGAGAGCCTTTATTATCAAAAAAATCAATGGGTTTTCTCGCAATCTCAGAAATGAAATAACTAAAACACACAGATACTATTTTCTAGACAATGGAATTCGAAATGCAGTAATCAACAACTTTAATGACATGGGAACAAGAATGGACCAGGGTATGCTGTGGGAAAATTTTTGTTTTATTGAACGCTTAAAGAAACAAGAGTATCAACGTATTTACTCCAATAATTATTTCTGGCGGACCTATACACAGCAGGAAATCGACATGGTTGAAGAACGGGACGGTAAGCTTTACGGTTACGAATTTAAATGGAATACCAAAAAGAAACCTAAAAGCCCAAAACTATGGACGAACACTTATCCGGATGCTACATTCCAAAGTATAACTCCCGATAACTTTTTGGAATTTGTAACTTAGATAGTTGCTAAACTTATTTCTCCATTTAGCCCTACTCTACATCCTCAGGATATAAAACTACCCTAATATATTCTTCCGGATTAATGTATTTCTTAGCCACATTTTGCAGGTTTTCCGGGGTGATTTTGACCATTCGTTCCTTGTATTTTAGCATCTTGTCGAAGTCAAGGTCATACATTGTATAAGACCGTAATACGTTTGACCACCATCCATTCTCTTTCTGACCTTCCTCTACTTCTCTGCGGTATTGCTCCCGGACTTTTTGCAAGTCATCTTCCTCAGGTCCATTTTCCTGGAGCTTTACTACCTCATCAATGGCCGCAGCGGTTAGAGACTCTACATTTTCCGGTCCGCAGGGAAATTGGATTTGGAAGTTATACCGACTGTAAGGCCAGCGGGTCATACTTCCACTTGCTCCTACACCGTATACACCGCTTTTTTCTTCCCTTAAATTCTCAACTAATTTAATGTCCAGGAGGTCTCCCAGTTTTGCAATGAGGAAGGCCTCATCTTTCTCGTAATCAGCTTCACCGGTAAACCTCATAATGACCTGACTTTTCGGATCGGTTCCACGTTTAACGATTTTTTCCGCTTTACCTGCCGGGGGCCGAATGCCAACATCTTTCCAGTTTTCTTCACGGCCTGTTGCTGGCAAGTTGGCCAGGTATTTCTTGGAGAGGTCAGTGAGGGTCTCAATTTCGAAGTTGCCGACAAATATGAAAGTAAAGTCACCAGCGTTACTAAAGCGATCTTTATAGAAATTCATGATTTGATCATGGTCTATTTTTTCAATATCACTGACCGATGGAATACCTCCTCCTCTTGGGTGATTCTGACTCAGGAAGCGAGCCATTTGATCCTGAAAATAGTATTGAGGATTGGCGAAGATGTTGGTCAAAATAGATTTATTTCGACTTATTACGGAGGCAAAAGCATCGTCGTCTTTCCTTGGAGCGGTGAAATGAAGATGCATCAACTGAAACATCGTTTCTAAATCTTCAGGGGTAGAACTGCCACTCATTCCTTCGGATAATTCTCCAATAAATGGAGAAACACGTACTGATTTTCCTGCTAAAGCTTTTTCCAACGAAATTGGAGAAAACTCACCAACACCACTTTGGGCAATAATTGAAGTGGCATATTGCGCAGACATAAACTCATTATCAGAGGAGAGTGAATATCCACCAGGGCTATATGAAGTCATTACGATCTCGTCATTCTTGAAATCCGTAGGTTTCATAAATACGCGGACCCCATTTGCAAGAGTGAGTTGAGTTACACCCACACTTTCTATGAAGTTGGTTTCCTTTATTTCTCCAGCCTTGGGTAGTTCACTAATAAGCTCCGATGATACCTCTTCATCTTCGTAGGCGGCAATTGTTGAGTTTTCTACTTCATTAATTATTGCCAATGCCCTTTCTTTTTTGGGCAGGACTACTCCCTCTTTTTCGGGACCTGTAATAACAACAACCCTGTTTTCATCTGTTAGCCACTTCTGTGATAATCCATTGATTTCCTCTATTGTTATTCCGCCAATATGTGTTTTAACGAAACTAAATTCGAAGTCAATTCCGGGAATTGGTTCTTGCTCAAGGAAGTTACTTACGTACTCATTGGCAAAATTAGCGGATTCCGTTTTGTCTCGTTCATTGTAAGCTATTTCATAACTACGGATCATGTCTTTTTTGTAGCGTTCGTATTCACCAGCGGTGAATCCATGTCTCACAACTCGTTCATTCTCCTCCTGAATTACCCGCAGTCCTCTCTCAATCTCCGTTTCTTTAACTACAGCAAAAGTTTGGAAGGCATGTTTATTTCTGACAAAAAGTCCACCAAGACTCGTACTGGCAAAAATGAAGGGAGGATCAGCTTGTTGTCTTAACTCATTGAGTCGCTGATTGAGCATTCCTGTATAAATGTTGTACATGATATATCGGCGATAATCAGTCAGAGTGACGAATGGCTCAGGTTCGAATTTATTGATGACCATGACATTGGTAAAAGGAGCTTCTGGGTCGCTAATGATGGCCACCTCAGTTTCTTTGTGATCTGGTACGGGAAAGAAAGGTTTTTCTCTCTGAGTCTTTGGATTCTGGATGTCCCCAAAGTGGTCTTTGATTTTCTGCTCCATTTCATTGACATCAACATCACCAACTACGGTTACAGCCATTAGATTAGGTCGATACCAATCATTGTAGAATCTCCTGACTACATCGTAATCGAAATTCTCTAATATTTCTTTGGTACCAATAGGAAGTCGGTCGGCGTATCTTGAATCTTTGAGGAGAACAGGTAGCCATTTATCAAGCATTCGCCTTTGAGCTCCCTGACCCAAACGCCATTCTTCAACTACAACGCCACGTTCTTTATCGATTTCGTCGTCATCAAAACTCAGACCAGTTGCCCAATCTTCCAGGATTAGGAAGGCATTTTCAAGAATTTCAGCGGAGTCTGATGCTATGGGAAGCATATAGACTGTTTCGTCAAATGAAGTATAGGCATTGATGTGCGCTCCAAACTTTACACCTACAGACTGCACATAATCAAGTAGCTCATTCTTCTCAAAATGTTCAGATCCATTGAAGGCCATGTGTTCAGTAAAATGAGCTAAACCGAGTTGATCGTCATCTTCCAATAGGGATCCAGCATTTACAGCCAGGCGGAGTTCAACTTTGTTCTCAGGTTTTTGGTTGTATTTAATGTAATAAGTCAGACCATTTTCCAGTTGACCTACTCGTGTTTTTGGGTCAATCGGAATCTTTTGTGTGAGATCGTTGAAATTAAAGTCCTGGGCACCTAAAGTGGTGATACCCATGAACATTAGACTGAGAATTATTCTCGATAATTTTCGCATGTAACTATTAGATTTTCAGGTACTAAAACAACAAATGCAGGAATCTCTTTTTGGTTGGCTCTAAAACATCCCAAATTTAGATTCGGGGGATGATAGAACCCAGACAAAAGATGATAGACCTGATCTTGGAATGAATAATTGTCGAACCAATTTTAGAATGTTATGAGATTTAAGTTTTTTAAAAATTATCTAATTACTAGGATCGGTTAGTCTAACAATCTATTATCTATTGAATTGGTTCCTCGAAAAATCGATTTGGATTTTTTCGAGTTAAAAGTAGCTATCTCCATTTAATTTTGGGATGATTGAACCAATTTATCCTTCACTTTCGAAACGTTTTGCTTCATTTTACCAACGGTCTTTTTTAATGAACCGATACTTGACTTTATTGAATCAACTCCGACCTTTTTTGTGGTCTTAATTAGAGCGTTTACCACTTTTCCGGATGAATCAAATACTAAAGCCCCCATTAAGCCAGATGCTTCTTTAATAG
>JAJCYL010000475.1 GCA_029262955.1 Cytophagales bacterium
TATTTTCATCCAATGGTCCTTCACACGAAATCGTACTTAGGAAAAACATTGACGCTATTAATCTTTTATTAATTGCTTTCATTTTAAATAAATTTTAAATCAGTTGAAATTTAGAATGAGGCGTTCATGCCAAGTATAAACGTGCGAGCCAATGGATAGCTGCTATAGTCCACCTTCACATTGTTCCTACCAAGTGAGTTGGCTTCCGGGTCAAACCCAATGTAGTCTGTTATAGTGAACAGATTTTGCGCTGACGCATAGATCCTCAAAGAGTTCAGGAAGTTGATGTTAGCCGTAGGGAAGTTGTAACTAATTGTCACATTTTTTAATCTCAGATAGGACGCATCCTGAAGCATCAGAGTGTTCACTTTGCTGCCTTCATATGAGTTAGGATCCACAGCCGAGGGCCATTTGGCTCCAGTGTTTTGAGGTGTCCAACGGTCAAGCATTGTCGCCAGTCTGTTCCTTCTAAAATTGGCAGGATACATACTCTCAATCACATTGACATTCAACAAATCAGCACCTTTAACTCCCTGAAAAAAGAAGCTTAATTCCCAACTTTTGTACTTAAATTGGTTGTTTAACCCATAGGTGAAATCAGGAAAAGGACTTCCTATAATTACCTGATCTGCTGGCGTGATTGATCCATCTCCATTTTGATCAACGAAATTTGGGAAGCCTGGGTTGGCCTCTCCCGATTGTTGTATCCCGTCAACCTCATAACCATAATAAGAGGCTAGGGATGAACCCTCTTGAATTATTGCTGTATTGCCAGTTGCCTGAATATTACCAGTTACGATCTGATCAATCCTTCCCAAATCCTCGACCTTGTTACTAATAGCAGTAAAATTCAGGCTTGTATTCCAGGAAAAGTCATTCGTAACAACATTTTTAGAATTGATAAGGAACTCAAAACCCTTATTCGAGACTTCTCCTATGTTGGTAAGGATTGAACTATAACCTGATGAAACTGGTAATGGCAGATTGAACAGGAGGTCATCCGTTCTTTTGGAGAAGTAGTCCAAAGTGGTACTTATCTTCCCGTTTAAAATACTTGCATCAATCCCGATATTAAACTGAGTGGTAGTTTCCCACTTCAGATCAGGGTTTGCTATTCTGAGAGGTTCAACACTTCCTACCACCTGACCATCAAAAACTGAAAATGCACCTGTTCCAAACGTAAGTTGAGAGTTGTAGTTACCAATCTCCTGATTACCAGTTTGCCCCCAACTAGCCCTTACCTTTAGTTCTTCAAATAAATCGGGAACAAAAGGTTCTTCGGTCAACTTATAACCAAATGCAAATGATGGAAAGTATCCATACTTATTGTTCTCACCAAAACGAGAAGAACCATCTGCTCTTATTGAGCCAGTAAATAGAAACTTCTTAAGTAAAGTATAGTTAATCCTTCCCAAATAGGATAAGAGTGTATTATCCTCTCTATTACTGAACAGGTTATCATTATTTGTATCACCAAGACTTAAGTTATTGGTTTCAATAGCATCTGTTGGGAAACCAGGTATATTTGCATTTAGGATACGAAAATTAAACTTTTGATAAGTGGTTCCCCCCAACAGATTAAATCTGTGATTCTCATTAATTTCCTTTTCATAATTCATGGTGTATTCCACAAGGAAGCTTGAGCGCTCCAAAGATGTAACATCCGCAAATCCACGCTGAGGACCACCTCGTAAAGTTAATGTGCTAACAAAGACATCTCTTCGTTGATTTTGTATATCTGATCCTAGATTAACCTTAGCCGTTAGCCCCTCAACTATCTCATGTGAGATGTAAAAATTTCCTAAGGTTCTGTTAGTTTGACTTTCACTGCTAACACCTTCAATAAGGCTAACCGGATTGTTGACAGTTAAATTTTGGGAAACAGTAAAAGATCCATCAGGTTGTAATATAGGTTCAGTGGGATCATATAATTGTGAAGTATAAATTGGGCCTGCACTTTCATTTGTGTTTACTCCATCAATTCCATTGCGGTCAAAAATGTGACTAGCGTTAATATTAAATCCAATATTTGTTTTCTCACCGATTTTTGAATCCAGATTTAATCTTCCAATAAACTTTTCCATACCAGTATTTTTAACAATTCCCTGCTGGTTGAAGTAATCGAGAGAAGCGTAAATCTTTGAACTTCCAACACCACCGGTAAGAGAAATGCTGTTGTCTGACATAGCGGCAGTTCGATAAACTTGATCCTGCCAGTCTGTACCGGTACCTATTGAGGCAATGTCAGAGGAGCTAAAGACATCCCCATTCCCCTGATCATTCGACACATCATTGATGAACTGAATGTACTCTTGGGTAGTCATAACGTCCATATCATTGACTATTTTTTGAGTACCTACATAAGTGTTATAGTTGATAGTCAACTTATCGCTTTTCCCTTTTTTTGTAGTTATCATAACAACACCATTGGCACCCCTTGAACCATAAATTGCTGTCGCAGATGCATCTTTAAGAATCTCGATAGATTCAATATCATTGGGATTCAAAGAGTTCAAAGGGTTCCTTGGACTTAGGTTAGTCCCCAAGCTTGCACCGCCAACAGCATTATCAAGAGTTGAACCTATACCGAAGCCTTGAAGATTAGAGGCGTTGTCGATTGGAAAACCATCTATTACATAAAGTGGTTCATTGCTTGCATTAATAGAACTTGCACCTCTGATCCTTATAGATAGACCTCCTCCCGGTTCAGAGCTACTTTGCGAGATCTGAACACCAGCAGCCCTTCCTAACATCATCTGATCAACAGATACAATTGGGCCAACGTTGAGTTCTTCCGCTTTTAAAGCTGATACAGAACCAGTCAAATCGCTTTTATTCACTGTACCGTATCCTACAACAATAATTTCCTCAAGGCTTTCAATATCGGGCACCAATGAAATGGTCAAAGTAGTCCTGTTACCCAGGTCAACAACTTGTTCCTTATACCCTACATAGGAAATGACCAATTGAGCATTTTCTTCTACATCAATCGTAAAACGCCCATCAAAATCAGTAATTGTTCCCCTCGATGTGCCCCGAATTATCACGGAAGCACCTGGCAAGCCAGCACCTTCCTCATCTAAAACCTGACCTGTAACCGTTGTTTCTTCCAGGATTATTTGAATGGTAGACTGCTCTTTTCTATTATTTGAACGACGAACGTTGATTACTCTGTTAACTTGCTGAAAACTTAGGCCCCATTCCTTAGAAAGGAATATGAGAAACTCTTCAACAGTGACAGAAGACTTCACGTAAGAAACCTTATGTGATTGATCAGCAACAGAGTTACGATCAAATGAAAATGTAAGTTCTGATTGCTTTTGTATTTCGGAAAAGCATTCGGAGAGTGACGCGTTTTTCAGGTTGAGGTTTATTGAAATTTCTTTAACGCTCTGCACCTGAGCATTTCCTGTAGCAGCTGCTAAAACTACTGTAGAGAAAATCAAATGAATTACCCATATTTGAATGGTGAACTTCATCAACAGATTAATTTGTTGTAATGATACTTTCATAGTACATGTTTGATAGTTGTGACAATTATTGAACATTTTAGTAATCAAACTCACGGCAATGAGCTATGATTACGGGAAAGGTTTCCGACTTTCGGAACCTTTCTTTTTTTGTTTACTTATTTCGTATTTCGACTTTTTATTACAATGACTTTGTTTTTTATTTCATAGTTAAACCCCTCTGCAAATCCGATACTCCTCAAGATGTTTTCCAAAGATTGATTATCAAACCTTCCTGAATAATTCCATTTGGTATTAAATGATCCCTTGAACTCAAACACAACTCCAAACCATTTTTTGAGTGATTCAAATATTTCCCTACGAGAGGCATTATCAAATATCAGGACATTGTCTTTCCAGGCAACTATATCATATCCAAATGATAGCGGAGTATTGAAACCTCCCTCATTGGATTTTATCATTTGGCCCGGACTAAGAATCACTTTGCTTTTGTCTGAAAAATGGGCTACATAAACCTTACCCGTAAGAAGTGCAACATTGACCGACTCATTGTAGTGACTATTAATAGTGAAGGAAGTACCAATAGCTTCTGTTACAGTATTCCCCGCAATAACTCTAAAAGGACGATCTGGGTTTTTGGAGACCTCAAAGAATGCCTCCCCTTGCAAACGAACTACTCTACTTGAATCCGAAAAGTATTTCGCATAACTTATACTTGAACCCGAATTCAGAATCACACGAGAACCGTCACTAAGATGGACCGTCAACTTCTGACCAGATATTGTATTCTTCTCTTGAATTGGGTTATTAATAGTTACAGGTCCCTTTTCAAGAAATAATAAATCCTTAGCTAGAAAAACCGATAGCAATATGGCAAGGCTAGCAGCAACAGCCCATCTCCATACTACATTCCTGTTTGATTGAACATTCTCTCCTTTTAATCCTTTGCTTTTGCCTGGAGAATCCAGATAATCATCAATGCGCTTCTTAATACGATCGGATTGGTATTCAAATTTTTTTACTTCCTTTTTTGAAAGGAGCCGTATTACATGCTCAGCCTCTTTAGCTCTATCTTTTAATATTGGGTTACTATTTAACCTGGACAGCCATGGACTATTTTTGTCCTTACCATTTACAATCCAATCCAAATAATCTTCGTCCAAAAGAAAGTCTTCTATCGAATAGTTAGCAAATGACTTCTTATATACCTTCATCAAAATAGGATATTACAATTCATATTATATAAGAGACACTAACCACCCAGATTACTCCTCATTTTCAGAAAAATCTTGGGGTCCCTGGTGAAAGGTGGATAAAAAATGTTCTAAAGAGAGTTTCCTGATTCTATAAGCAATGGAAAAATGACATGCGCCCTTATCATTATAGATCTCAGTTTGACCATTGCTTTAGCCAACGCATTGTATAATTGTTTCTTGTTCATTTTCAGAATCTGTGCGATTTCCTGAAAAGAATATTCGGCATAGTATTTTAAATAGATAATCTCTTTTTGAGTCGAAGACAATTTGGTTAGAGCTTTTTTCAGTTCCTTTAACTTATAAGACTCATCTTCAAAAGCCACCGTTAAAACTGCTTTATCAAAATCTTGAATCTCCTGTCCAAAATCTGCAAAACTTAAGTCTTTTTGATTTTTAATCATCCTAAGCAAACGCCTTCTAAGAGAGATTATCAGATAAAAGCGAATTGATTCAACATTGCCTAAGTTCTCCTTTTTAATCCAGATATCAGTAAATAAGTCTTGAATGCAATCCTCTATAATTTGATTATTTGAGGTCATTTCATGACCATATGCTAACAACTGGTTAATATTGTCACAATAAATCTGGTCAAATGCCTCCCTGCTTCCGGATTTCATTTCCTTCCACAAATTAGATTCTGACCCTCTATATGAGATATTTAAACTCATGAACCGCCACCCATGTGAACTTGAATAATTATCAATTTAACAAAAAAATAATATCAACTTAGAAAAAATCTTTTTGAGGGGACATTAAATGACCCCTCAATTAAGTAAATGGAAATCTCTGTGGCGGTTGAATAGTAAATTCACCTAGTTACTCCAAACCAATTTTTCCTATGCAAATTTTGGAATAGAATATTTTTACCTTAATCTGGGTACAGCTCTTTTACCCAATTAAAACACCAACATATTTTTAATAGCTTAAGAAAAGTGACACAAAGTCATTTCTCTTCAAAGATGGTAGATTTTGTAATGGGTAAATCAAGTTCAATCACCAAAATATTTAATTCGTATCTGGAATTTCCAGTGTGGAATCAGCAGAACTGGTCTCCTGCATGATGGGAGAATTCAAGCAAGGTGATTACTCCCGAACGGCCAGTGATTCCGGTCAATCTACGACCCAGTCTTTCAGAAATGAGAAGGACTCAAGACCAGTGGTGAACTGGCTACCAAATTTGAATAAACTGCCAAAATGGGAAGAATAGATCCGTGCAAAGGCCGAGAGATCCCCCTTCGTGAAGAACCTCCAAATGGTCTTATCAGACAGTGAGCTAAAATCCCAAAACTGTCCAGAACTCAATTCTGGTTCTGTCTCTTTCTTGTATATCTTAAGAGATTTCATCTTCCACTAAAACTTAAAATGACCCCAATAGTCTTACTTCCGGCTTTTTCACAATGTATTTCATGAGATTTTATCACCATTAAGCGATTCAATAGCCTAATTAATCAAATTAGTATATTTGGTTCAGAAACAAATAAACAAATAAAACTATGACAGAAAAAACAAAAATTATTATCTCCTGGTCGATAAAAGGATTGTTGACCCTTATGTTTGCTTTTAGCGCTTTTGGAAAGTTAAGCGGATCAGAAGAGGTTTCCATGATGTTTGAAGCTTTTCGTCTAACCGGGTATAAAACAATGATCGGCATTATTGAGCTCATTTGCACCGTGTTGTATTTGATTCCCCGTACATCATCATTGGGAACTTTACTATTGACTTCTTATATGGGCGGAGCAATTGTAGCGCATATGACGGTGGGTGATCCGTTTATTTTCCAGGGTTTTATGATTTTATTTATCTGGATTGGTCAATACTTAGTGCAACCATCACTAATAGATAGCTTTAAAAAGTAGTTATTAATGAGAGCCAGTGCTGTTATAAAGACAACGAACTTATCTTATTCATTAAAAAAAATAAAGTTTTTTTAGTTTTGAAATAAAAGAACTAAATTAAATTAAATTAAAGATCTACTATTTTGGCTAGTAGGTGGTTCTGTTTAGTAGATAGCAGGAAAATTTCCTTTGACTTATTTCACTGGCAATTTTAATAGTCCAATCTGTACAATGAGGTTTAGTAGACTAAGTTATTGTTAGGTTGGTTTTTAATACCGGCACCCAATAAGTGCCGGTATTCTTCACCCATTAATGAATATGAATTTCACTTTGTTTTATAGGATTAGTCAGCATGTTAAAGAACTTTTCCAAGACCTCGACAAAAGACACACTTATCACAATTATCAGCACACCTTGAACGTCGTTGAAGTTGCTAAAAATTTAGCGTTCAGGTATAATATTTTTTCTAAAGAAATAGACGCATTATTAATTGCAGCTTTCTTCCATGATACCGGCCATTTGAAAGCCTATGAAGGTCATGAAGATTTCAGTGTTGAATTCGCAGAAAACTATCTTGAGGCCAACAACTTTTCAGCCGGTACTATAAAGGAAGTAAGTAAGTTAATTAAATCTACCTGTGTAAAGACATCTTGTACTTTCATCAATGAGAAAATTCTCCATGATGCTGACCTCTCTCATGTTGGGTATAAAAATTTTTTTGTTTCAGCTGAGAATCTGAGAAAGGAATGGGAATCCTTATTAGGAATTTATTATACAAATGAAGAATGGTTGCAAAGCCAACTGGATTTCTTAAAGAAATTCAATTTTCTCACCGATGAGGCGCAATTACTTTTTGGCAAACAACTCAAATCAAACCTAAAGCTTTTAAAGACAAAAATTCATGATTTCGAAAGAAAGGATTCTTGAGGTTGCCAGAACCCTCTATTCAGTGTATGGCGTCTACTCTGTAACAATGGACGATTTGGCATTAGAATGTGGGGTATCGAAAAGATCTATCTACAACTTATTCAGGCACAAGGATGACATTGTACTGGAACTTACCAGGGACTTCATCTCCTTCGAAAAAAACAGGTTCAGAAAGATTACACTTCGCACGAAAGAACCAGTTGATAATCTAAAGTTACTGTTAGAGGAAACTCAGAATATGTATAGATCTCTCACTCCAGCCGTAGAGCAGGATCTAAAGAAGCATTTCCAGGATGCCTGGTCGCTAATACAAAAATTTGAGGAGGAAATTACATTTATATTTATTCAACCTGTCATAGAAGACGGTATAAAAAAAGGTCACTTCAAGAAAGATTTAAGCATCGGGCTTCATTCAAAACTCATCTGTAAACTCTGCAAAGATTCAACCAGGAAAAATGAGTTCACCAAGGAAATAGATTCGACTAATCTCATGGTCTTTATGAGAAGTTTTATCATATCCGGACTTGTTACATTGAAAGGTTGGCTGTTAGTCAACGATTCTGAGCTTACTGGTAAGGTAGGAAAGTTTACAGAATAGTATTTTCGTAAAATAATTTGCTTCTTTGCAAGCTTTATCCGAATCAATGAATAAAAGAAAACAGGAATTTGTTGAAAAAGTAGGGGTTTTTTTTGAAGAAAAGGGGTTGACTCCAATCAGTGCCAGAGTAGTTGGGTATCTCATTATAGCCGAACCGCATTATCAATCATTTTATCAACTTACAGGTATACTGCAAGTCAGTAAAGGCGCAATTAGCAATGCGCTCAACAGCCTCTTACAAAAGGAATATATCCAGTGTGTTACGTTTACCGGCGATCGCAAGAGATATTTTAAAGTCAACACAAATACTTGGCTTAATTTCCTAAAAACCAGATATAGCTTTTTTGGTGAGATGAGGCACCTTCTTGATGAATCATTAGAAATTAGATCTAATGAACAGAAAGAATTCAATCATGACCTGGGAGAAATTCGTGAGCTGTATGGAGTATTCGAAAAAGAGTTACCAAAAATTATATCAAATTGGGAACGTAATCGAAAAAATGATTAGACTATAAAATTTCAATTTTCCATTCTCCAAGAAAAGACTGCATTATAAAGAACATTCAATGAGCGCTCTATGTCGATAAACACATCTAATACATCATATTCGCATAAACAGGCCAGTGATCCGAGCCATACCTGGTTTTGACTCGCCGGGCAGGAGTGAATGAATCTCGAGTTTCTTCCAGAACGTAAATATTATCTATTGGGCCCATATACCAGTATTTCGGATCCCTTTGTGTAGGTTGATTAAGATCTTCGGCCAGGTTGGTCATCTTTGTGGTTTTAAAGATATTTCCGTGCAATATTGCATGCGTTTCATCTACACAATCTGTTTTTTCACAGTCCGAGCAATCGTCAATTTCGATGACCGACCCATTCATTTTTTCATCATTTACTCCAATATTAAAATCCCCAGCAACCACGATCCTGTAGCCTGGGAATGATATCTTATTTCGATCAATCTCCCTCATCACAGATGAAGCGATGACCTCTCTTTGATAAGCGGATCTTCTTCTATCATTACAATTCTTATCACCAAAAGAGTGAGTAAGATGAACGGCGAAAAATATGACTTTGATCACGGCAATGCGCACCCATAGATACCCTTTAGTAGGGTTAATGAATTCCTCCGAATTTGAGATCAATGAATCTGTTGTTATGATCTTTTCAGGGATACCTGAAGGGTTATCCGCTTTAAATGTAAATTCGTAATGCTCGGAGATCGAGTACCTGCTAATTATGCCGATATCAAAAGATGTTCTGTCTCTTTTGCAAGAAAACAAACTATTTTGACCTTTGTTGTTAAAATTAGTAGCGGAATGAGAAAACAATTCGAGACCCATGGCAGTTTTAATGGCATTCACTACTTGCGGTGATTTTACTTCCTGCAAAAGGAGAATATCCGGATTCAGGTCGGTGGAGAGAGGCCCCAACTCCTCACGATTCTTAACATCTTTGTCGCAAAACATATCATCGGAATTCCAACTAACAATCGTAACTGAATTTTGACCAATCATCAGTAGAGGTAGGAGAACAAAAATAAATAGTAGACCGGCTAACTTGGTTTTCATCTAAACGGATCAATTATTTCCTTTTTTATTGGCCAGGATGAAGTGCACTCTAATAGAATAGTCCTTTTTATAATACAACACCTTAATTTACAAAAATTTGGTTTTTAAAATATAGAACAAAATGGACCAACTGTGTTCCTTGACAGATTTGATTATTTGAATGGAAACCAACCATTTCCAATGAGAGTACCGGCAAGTTTAATGGATATGCATATAGTACCAATGACTTCTATTCTCCATGCCCTAACACCTATTCAAGAAATATCATAAAATCCGCAGCTCAGTTGAGTATTTGGTTAAAGTTTGGTCCAAAGCATCCAGCAGCCTCCATCCATATGAGATTGTCTCTTGTAGTACCTTTTTATTACCTATTGTTTTCCAGAAATTAATACGACATTCGGTTTTCATTACGATAGAGCATAATCTATTCCTTTCATCATTTAAGCAAAACTTATACTTCACATCAAACACTTTGTCTTCGCAATAAAATGAAATCAACTTTTTCTCCTCGTAGTCAGCCACCTCTAATAGAATCACTTTATTTTGATTGCATAAGAATATATCCACACATAGCAGCGATTCAGCGGCTATAAATTTATCTTTAATTATTTCGACATTGGAAACCAAGGGCATCCACTCTGAAAGGTAGTTGCAATCCGTTAAGAGTTTCCATACCTGCTCTTTGTTAGCATAAACAAGCCTTTCCTCCATGTACTTTTTCCGAAATTTCATAACTAAATCTAATAAAGGGGCACCAAGACATAGCTTATCTAATTTAGTTCTTTTGTTTCAGAACTAAAAATACTTAAATTAGTTGGTGATAAACAATTCGCATTTTTCAGAGCGTGACAAAGACGTTAGGCATATCATGCTTTTGTGACCTTACACACAATCTCAACAGATTTATCTGCTGTACAGCGAAAGAAAATTATGATTTGAAGGTTACGGATGTTATTCTTTTGAATTATTTGAGCAAGCACCCCTCTTCCTCAATGATAACTTTAGCAAGATTTCTTGACATTCCTCCAAGTACAATGACGTCTCTCATTGATAACCTCCATAAAAGGCAGCTTGTGAAGCGCAAATACTCCGAAAATAATAGAAGAGAAGTGATAGTGGAGGCTACCAGTAAAGCTGAGAAAATTATCGTTGAGTTTAATAAATTAATTCATGCTAAGTTCTCGAAAACACTCTCCCAAACAGAAAGTATTACTTTGGCTAAATTGATCAATAAATTCAATCAACCTTTTTTATGAACATTCTATTTTCTCCTACCAGAGATCATGTGGATTATTGAATTGGTATCAACCCAATGAAGTTCAGTAATCATATTGCAGAATCATATTCCTTCAAGAACCAAGGGAATTTCCGATGGCTGCATCTTAGGGTCTATAAGGCCGTGGCCTTCTTTTATTTTTCTTAATCTTCCGGATTGCATAATCTCTTGTATTAAGTTTTCCTCAAACTCAAGTGTTTCTAGAGATTGTTTTACCAGTTCTTCCATTTCTATTAAGCTTCAATTCAACTTTATTCCTTAATATAGCCTCCACCGATTCTTCATTGATAACGAGGTTATTCCCTATATTAGAATTATTGATTTTAAGTAACCATTCTTCTAGTCCATTTTCAGAAGCCTTTTGTAATAATCCTTCAGCGGAAACGAGGTCCGTGCCTACGGCCTGTGGTGCTTGAAATGAATTCAAGATTGTTATCTCGGACTTGAGCTGTTTAGCCAATTCAACAGCATATAAAAACGCATTCCAAGCATTGTCAGAAAAGTCAGTAGGTACAATTATTCGTTTCATTAAGGTTTGATTTTTTAGGAACCCAAGTATTCACGGAATGTATTTCTGTAAAATAAGTTCGGATCTGTTAAGTGGGTGTTAACTCATTTTGAAGTTTTGATTAATCGTACACTGCCATTTGGAAATTGATTCATGGGAATGCACTCCTTCCATAATAATGCAATGCTGTATACTTCAAATAAATCTTAGTATT
>JAJCYL010000476.1 GCA_029262955.1 Cytophagales bacterium
ACAACCGATCAAATATCAGAAACTATACCTTTGATGGTCAGGATATTAATAGCAGTGATGAGATCGAGGTATTCCGGGATGGCATTGAATACTTCAACCGTTTCATTACACCTGGCATTAGTGTAAAGTTCTAATTTTACGGCTTACCCTTTGCCCAATTATCTCTCAATGAAACTGTTCTGTTAAAGACGAGCTTACCTTCACTGGAATCATTATCCACAATGAAGTATCCCTGGCGTTCGAACTGAAACTGATCGCCGGGCGTTGCACTTTCCAGAGACGATTCTACTTTAGCCGATTCTATTACCTCGAGAGATTTCGGATTCAAATGATTTTTGAAATCATCGTCAACAGCTCCAAGATCTTCTGTGAGAAAAAGTCTGTCATAAAGCCGGATTTCTGCATCAATTGAGTGTTCAGCTGAAACCCACCCGAGCGTTCCTTTTACTTTCTTACCGGTTGTATCCGAACCACTTCTAGTCGCGGGATCATAAGTGCAATGCACTTCCGCAATTTCACCTTGGCTATTCTTCTTAAAATCAACGCACTGCACTATGTAGGCGAACTTTAAGCGAACCTCTCTTCCCGGTCCAAGTCGAAAAAACTTTTTTGGAGGATCTTCCATAAAGTCTGATCTCTCTATGTAGAGTTCTTTAGAAAATGGAATTTCCCTTTTGCCTGCAGATTCATCTTCCGGATTATTGATCCCCTGCATGTATTCTATTTTATCCTCAGGAAAGTTGGAGATAATCAATTTGATTGGGTCAAGTATCCCTAATTTCCGCCAGGACTTCTTATTAAGATCCTCTCGTACGCTGTGTTCCAGGAGTGCGACATCGATTAAATTATCTCGTTTTGCAATACCAATCTTGTCGGCAAAATTTCGAATTGAATTTGGGGTATAGCCACGGCGTCGTATACCAGATATGGTTGGCATTCGGGGGTCATCCCAGCCTGTTACACGCTTCTCCTCAACCAGTTGAAGTAATTTTCTCTTGCTAAGTACTGTATAGGTTAAGTTCAACCTGGCGAATTCTATCTGTCTACTCGGATAGATTTGGAGGGTCTCAATCATCCAATTGTAGAGTGGCCTATGTACTTCGAATTCTAAAGTGCAAAGAGAATGAGTCACCTTTTCAATTGAATCGGACTGACCATGAGCGAAATCGTATGTTGGGTAGATGAACCAGGTAGCTCCCGTCCTATGATGTTCGGCATGTTTTATTCTGTAAAGGACAGGATCTCTCATGTGCATATTGGGCGACGCCATATCAATCTTGGCCCTTAACACACGAGTTCCTTCTGCGAACTCGCCACTCTTCATACCTTCTAAGAGTTCCAGGTTTTCCTCCACTGATCTATCTCTAAAAGGGCTCTCTTTCCCAGGTCGGGTTGGAGTACCTCTTGAGGTGCTCATTTCATCTACTGTCTGGTCATCAATATAGGCATGCCCACTTTTGATAAGCTCCACAGCAAATTCATATAATTGATCAAAATAATCGGAGGCATAGTGCGCTTCTCCGTTCCAGTTAAACCCTAACCATTTTACATCTTCCTTTATTGAATCAACGTACTCAACATCTTCTTTTTCAGGATTCGTGTCGTCAAAACGGAGATTACATGTTCCGTTGTATCGTTCGGCAAGACCAAAATTCAAACAAATTGATTTGGCATGTCCCAAGTGTAGATATCCATTGGGTTCGGGAGGAAACCTTGTCGTGATTGTTGAATGACGACCTGATTCCAGGTCCTCTTCTATAATTTGTTCTATAAAATTTAATGATTTGCTCTCGTCCATCTTCCTGCCGCAATTATTGAAGGTGCAAGTTTAGCTAATTGCAACGAATGACAACCCAGTTTGAACACGATTGTCCAGTCTGATTACAAAAAATCGATGTCTGCTCTAAATGGAAATTTCATCAAATACAAATTAGCCTGCTCTACTGACATTTTACCATGAAGAATTTTATATAGAGTCTCTGTAATTGGAGCTCTGATACGATAGTTTTCGGCCAATACTTTCATAATCTTAATTGTATTCACGCCCTCTGCCACTTCCTCCATCGATTCTTGTATTTCTATTAAACTCTCTCCTTTCGCAAGACGAAAACCTACAGTGAAATTTCTACTCAAAGAACTTGAGCATGTCGCGACCAAATCACCCACTCCGGCCAAGCCAATAAATGCTTTGGTATTACCACCAAGTGCATTCCCCAGGTATATCATTTCGACCATTCCCCTGCTAATAAGAAGTGCTTTCGCATTATCTCCAAGTCCTAAACCACTAATGGCCCCGGCCCCAATCGCAATAATATTTTTAAGAATACCGCAGAGTTCAATCCCTATTAAGTCCTTACTCCCGTAAATGAGGAGTCGATCATTTTTTAAGAGTCTCTGACCCGTTTCAATAACTTCATCAAAATGGCTGGCCACCACCGAAGCCGCAGGCTGTTTTTCTGCCATCTCAGAAGCCAAATTTGGACCTGCCAGGCAACCTACCCTGACAACGTTACTCTCCTCAAGAATAACCTCACTCATTGTCCTCACTTGATCCCTCGAGAGGGGATTTCGTTTATTAATCTCCAGACCATCCGGAATATTCAGATCCAAACCCTTGGTTCCGTGAATCAGTATGTGGTATGGTTTAAGGTAAGCTGCAACCTCTCTCATCATAGCTCGAAAGTTTTGAGAAGGAACAATCGGAAAAATAACTTCACACTTGTCAGCAACCTCTCTAAGGTCTCCGGTTATTTCAATTGCGTTATGCAATTTCTGCTTCCCGCTTTGTCGGGAAACTGTAAGTGACTCAACCTTTTCCTTTGTTCGGGCATAAAGTATGACTGATGATTGTTCTGCCAATATATTGGCAATTGCGGTTCCAAAACTACCAGCTCCAATTACACCAACGGGCCTATTTGATGTATCTCTCGAGGTCATAGCCTTCTAATCTATTGTGATAATAGTAAAGCTTATTTAAATCATGAGTAATTACATTTCCATTCTTATTTTTTCCCAGGGGTTTATTCGTGTGATAGGTACCAACATTTTTGATTCCGAAATCAATGACATAGTCGGTTTTACCACTCAAGTGTTCCGCAAACTTAATCTTGTCTTTATCACTTAATTTATATACTCTCTTTCTGAGTCTTTTAAAATTTCTTTTAAACTCATCATAAGGGATAACGATGTCCTCCTCCGGCAATCTCAAGATCTCAAACAAGTCCAATTTCTCATTCATTTTTTTGATCATTTCAAAAGCCAGAAACGAAACAAGATGACTAGCAAAAACACAATTATTCTTATGGAATTCCTCTACTACTCTATTGGCCAATATTCTGGTATACTGCTGCTCTCTTTGAGGATCTTCAGTCACTTTACCATCAGACAAAAAATAATCTTTAACATCTATTGGTTTACCGGCGTGGTCAAGGCTATTCCCTTCATCATCAACATAATTCCCAACGATGTCCAGGCCTCTGCCGATAGTAACCGAAATGTCCGAACCCTTGGTGAAAAACTCGATCAAGAATTTTGCAATTTTAAAGGAGGTGGAGTATTCGTCATTTTCTATGTAATACCTTTCTTGCCCTTCAATCTTCAAATAGTCATTAATGAGTGTGGGTGCCTCTAAAACGAAATGATAGTTTATAACAACGGGTACTATAAAAATCTTTTGCGGATCATCATTAGAGGGGTATTGAAAATTGAATCGTTGTGCTTCAACGGCTGTTCCCAATAAACCAAGTTTCAATTTATCTTCGATTCGGCCTGATCTTGATCTTGTTCCACCAGGGAAAAACAAACTATGACAGCCACTTTGTAAGGCTAGTGTAGAATAGTTTTTGAGCGTCTCCAAGTACAGAAGGTTCTTTTTCCTTCGATCCACCTTATACGCCCCAAGGCTATTCATGAAATAAGCGAATATTTTGATGTTAAAAAGGTTTAAACCGGCTCCATAAATGAATGGTGGCAATCCCAGCCATTGAATAACCCAACCGATTAGGATAGAATCCAGATTGCTAAAATGGGTTGGCACTAAGATTACAGTTCCTTTTCGGGCTAGATTTCTAATGTGCTCAGACTCACCAATCACATGTATTTGATCGTCCAAATCAAGCTGACGGCTGAAAAAAGACATAGGCCCCTTTATCCTGGCTGCGTTGAGCAATCGGGCAAAAAGCATTGTAGCAATCCCTCTTGCAAATCTATAGGAAGATCTGTTGAAATTACCGGCTATTTCGTTGGCGTAACTCCAAATTATGTCATGGAGGATTTTCTCAAGCTCTTTCCTGTTTTCTGGGCTGTTATTACCGGAAAAATCGATCAGCTTTTGTTGTATTTTCTGATAAAATACTTTTTCATTCGGTGGATCTACTTTCCATGGATTCTGCTTAATTCTTAAACGTTCTTTGTATACAGCAGATTCTAAGACCTCAATAAGTCCCTTGCCATTGGTATGACGCTCCAGGCTTCTAATCGTAGAATCAACCACATCTTGCACGAATTTCTTTCGGTTCTTTGCTAGTTGAACAACTGGCCATTCTCGGGTTCCGGCTACTACTGGTGGGTACTTATTGCTATTTCCGTTTAATTTCATACAGGCGCAAGCCGTCCAAGATAGCAAAATTCTCAGGATGGAAGCCTTACTTATTTTTTTAGTAGTTCTCTTAGATCCGCAGTTGACCCAAACTCTTGGTAGGTTACTATAGCCTCCTTATTAATTGTACCGTAAATGTGTGGGAACAATTGATCCTGATCTTTTCCCATTTCCAACTTCAAAGCACTGCTTAGTTTTAACGGATTGATTGAAAGCAATACAAGATTACTTATTCCCTCAAGATGTTTATGGTAGGTGCCAATTACCTGATGATACTGAGAGCAATGGATAAAACCCTCAGTCTTTAAAGACGGATGACTATAGAGATGTTCGTCTACTTGTCTCTGCCATTCGTTTTGAGTTGTCATGTGGAAAATCAGTAATGGTTCGCTCCCTTGTTTTTGAGATAAATAGTTATTTACAAAATTGACAAATAACTTCAAATTACTGGTCGTTTTCTTAACTGGAAACGAATGGGTAACAGAGCCAGCACGGACATGAAGTATGTCAGAACCCTCCCAACCAACATAAATAGCAAAGACAGATAAGATTAGCGCCGTCAGCGATATCCAAGGATTAAATTGATTTCGAAAAATGAACAATAAACTTGCACACATTAAAATCCAGCCAACTACAAAGGGGAACATCCATTTTTTATGAGTGAATTCAAAGCCTATCCCATTATCAGTTGGATAGATGTGCTCCCTGCCGTCCTTAATTATTCTGAACTCATTGTGATAAAGAAGACATTTGTTCCTCTCATCCCCATCTAGTAACAAATAGCATATAGCTACAGGAATATCAGCCATAAAAAAGGCCGGAAAACCGGCCATTAATTAATGAGCAATCTGTTTTTCTTTAACTTTTTTAAGTTGCCGACGAAGTGCTTCCACAGCAACATCTGTAGCAGCCTCGAAAGAATCCGCCTGATCTTTGGCAAAGAGTTGACTGCCTGGAATATTTAGTTTTATCTCTATGATTTTATTTTCCCTTGCCTCCTTTCTGTCCAATTTCAAAAATACCTCAGCATCAATAATTCTTCCGTAAAGCTTCTGAAGCTTCCCCGTTTTCTTCTCAACAAAGTCGACCAATTTAGGGTCGGCATCGAAATGTACTGCATGCATCTGTAGCTTCATAATTATCTGTTTATAGTGAACTGACTAGGCTTTTGGATGAGCCTGGTCAAAAGTTTTTTTCAATTTCTCAATGGAATTATGAGTATAAACCTGGGTCGCAGCCAAATTTGCATGGCCCAGTAACTCTTTTACTGCGTTCAAGTCTGCTCCCTTGTTTAGCAGATGTGTGGCGAAAGTATGTCTTAATACATGAGGACTTTTCTTGTCGGACGTGGTAACCAAGTTCAAATAATGATTAACTATTCTATAGATCATCATGGGATAACTCCTTTCACCTCTATCTGTTACTATCAATAATTTACAAATATTTTCGATGAAATGTGCCCCCCGCTCGTCAATATATTCTCTGATTTTGATCGTCACGGAATCAGGAATTGGAATTACCCGTTCTTTATTTCTCTTTCCCAGAACTTTGATGGTCTTTTCATAGAAATTAATGTCATCAACCTTCAAATTAATTAGCTCTGATAATCGAATTCCAGTACCATAAAGCATTTCAAAAACTAATTGATCCCTTTTACCGACGAATCCTTCAGGGAAAGGAATCTGATCAAGAAGTTTTACCATTTCAGGTTCACCAACGAACTGTGGTAATTTTTTTTCGGTCTTAAGAGGCCGGAGCTTTTGCGTCGGATTAGCTATACAAATTTCGCGAACCAGAAGAAATTTATAAAACGCCTTCAGGCTCGCCATTTTTCTATTGATGGATCTCGCAGAGATTTTGTCGTCTACTAACGCAACAATCCAGGCCCTAATATGAGGGTAAGTAACCTGATCAAAATCTAATGCTGGATCAAT
>JAJCYL010000477.1 GCA_029262955.1 Cytophagales bacterium
ATGCAATTGTGCTGTTACGCATACTGCCAGTCAAGTGCTCTATCAAGCCGTAGGCAAAGGTTCCACACACAATTCCTAAATTATAGGTAACATCAAAAAAGCTGAAATATGAGGCAGTATCGGTTGTGCCTTCTGGAATTAGTTTTGAATAAGTAGCCCTTGAGAGCGCTTGTATACCTCCCATTATCAATCCTACTACGGCTGCCAAGGCATAGAATTCTACTTCAACTGTAATGGTATAGGCAAAATAGCAGACGAAGATCCAAATTACCAGCATGACCATTAAAGAGAACTTATTACCCTTCAATTGAGACAGTTTCGCAAATCCATAAGAGCCGGGAATAGCAATCAATTGAATAATCAAAACAGTCATTATTAACTTATCCGAAGCCAGTTGTAAAACCCGGGTTCCGTATAGTGGAGCCAAATACATCACCGTTTGGACTCCCATAGTATAAAAGAAAAAAGAGGTCAGATATCTCTTAAGGATGAGCGATTCTTTTAGAGAAAACCATACTTTTCTAATCTCCATGTATCCCTTGGTTAACACCGATTTATCAAGCTTTTCCCGCTCTTGATCCGGAAGAATTCGAAAAGGAATTTGAGCAAAACCAATCCACCAGACCCCTACTAAAAGAAATGATATTCGAGCAGCATAAGGTCCTGGTGGCAATCCAAATAACTCGGGCATCTGAATCATCAGGAGATTAATAATTAAAAGTATGACGCTGCCAATGTATCCAAATGAATAGCCTTTCGCACTAACTACGTCATACCGATCTTTTGTGACAATCTCCGGCAGAAAAGCATCGTAAAAAACCAGAGAACCTGAATACCCAATACTTGCCAATACAGCGCAAATGATACCATACTCCAGGTTCGCACCTTCAAAAAAGTATAGCATCACACAAGAAATAGAACCAAGAGAGGCGAAAAATTTTAAAAACGACTTCTTGCGGCCGCCATAGTCAGAGATCCCTGTCAAAAGTGGTAGAATGGCTGCAACTATCAAAAAGGAAAAAGTAAGGGAATAGCTGTACAGCAAAGTATTCGGAAGCTCAAAACCAAAGAAGCTAACTTGATCAGATCCAAAGGCTTCTTTAGTGACTGCTTCGTAATAGATTGGGAAAATAGCGGTAGTTATAGTTAAAGAATAGACCGAATTCGCCCAGTCATACATGCACCACGCATTAACAACCCTCCTTTGATTCATCCAGTTCTATTAAAAAAAAAGTCTTTCCTCGATTAAGAAGAAAGACTTTATGTATACAAATTACTTACTACTTAAATGTCCTCAACTAATTTTCTGGAGCTATAGAGCAGCTTTCTTGCGTTGGCTTCTCTTAATTCCTGTTGAACGTCTGTTACGATACCCATCTTAGTATCAATATCAACTTTCAAAGACATGGTAATTTGATCTCTCAACACCTCATCAAGCTTGTCTTTTTCCGTGTTAACGAATCGCACAATATCTTTAGGCTCTACAAAAACATCATTCACTTGTATCTTCGGTTCAGTACCATACAAGTCCGTCTTCCTTGGTTCACCAATATAGATGTAGCTCACCAATGATTTACGCTCAATTTTTTGCAACTGTACAGCCTTTGGCAAATCTTGCCTAACCATCAATTCAACTTCCCTCATTACAGTGGTTACCATAAAGAAAAACAGAAGCATAAAGATAATGTCAGGCAATGCCGCCGTGGGGATTTCTTGAGATGTACTCGATTTTTTTCCAAACTTTGACATATTACCCTCCTATTTTATTTGGTTCAGCAATAGAGATGGCCCGCGGTATTCCCTTTCTAGCCATGTCGTATAGTTCCTTCTGTACAGGATCCTTTCTGTCAATAATTCTCCAATCTTCAACAGAAATTCCAGCCCTCTCTGCATAAAGCTCATTGTAAGCTCCATTTAACTGATCAAGAACCTGAATGTAGAGTTCATAACTGGTGCCTCGGTCAGCTTTGAATGAAACAACAGCCTCACCAGGGCCATCAGAAGAATCTGGTCTTTTTCCCACTGTATTGACAGTTGCCTTCATCGTAGATGGGAGACTATTATAAACCAAAATATCATCAGCATCCGGATTTCCAAAGTTCAAAACGAACTCTTTCACCATATCTTTAATTTTCGTTACATCTTCAAGAGGCTCATCCTCAACTAACAATCTATCTTGAGAATTAGCCAATATCTTAAAGATATTCCTTTGATTCATGGTAATATCCGGTGGCGGGTCATTTGGATCAGGCTTAGGTGGTAACAGCATACCAATACCTTTATCATTGGCGATTGTAGTGGTTACCAAAAAGAAGATCAATAGCAGGAAGGCTATGTCAGCCATAGATCCCGAATTGACTTCTGCTACCGGTCTGTTCTTTTTATTTTTTGCCATTATTTAAAAACTTTAGATACCTCTGTAAAAACTATTCCAACAATGGCTATGCCAGCCAATAGGTACATCATGGTGAGTATGCCTCCCACAAACTTTGATAGTCCGGCATCTATGCCAAATTCTACATAGGAGTTTAATACTTCATTACTGGACATGGCCCATGCAATTAAAAACACTACAGCTAATCCTCCAAGCCCAATACCGGACTTTATTAATGAGCCTGGGTCACCCAAGGCACTAATAGTTGGTAAGATTATCGCTGCTGCAGCACAAATAATTATCAGGATATATGCCAGGTATAACATTGCGTCGATAAACATATCTTAGAATTTAATGTTCAAATAATTATTTGCTTAAGTTGTGCTTCACCAAAATATCAACAAATGATATTGAAGCATCTTCCATTGAATTGACCAATGAGTCAATTTTAGAAATCAAATAATTATAAAATAACTGAAGGATAACCGCAACGATCAAACCACCAACAGTCGTTAAAAGTGCAATCTTGATACCACCAGCAACCAGTGAAGGTGATACGTCCCCTGCTTCTGCGATAGCATCAAATGCATCAATCATACCAATTACAGTTCCCATGAAACCAAGCATTGGTGCAAGGCTGATGAAAAGTGAAATCCAAACCATTCCTCTTTCCAATTTGCCCATTTCTACAGATCCATAAGAAATAATTGACTTTTCCACCATTTCCATGCCTTCTGACATTCTCATTAATCCTTGAGTAAAAATAGAAGCAACAGGGCCTTTGGTGCCTTTAGTAACCTTCTTAGCGGCTTCAACACCTCCTTTGGCTAATGCATCCTCTACCCCTTTCAATAACTTCTTGGTGTTGGTCGTAGCAAGGTTCAGTGTAATAATCCTTTCTATCGCAATGGCTAATCCTAAGATCAGACATAATAGAACAATGCCCATAAACTTCCATCCACCTGCAATGAACTGCTCTTTCACCACCTGGTGGAAAGATTGCTCAGGTCCAGCTGCAAAATCTTCATCTTGCTGTGGAGCAGGGGCAGGAGCAGACATCTCAACTGCATCTTCAGTTGCCACATTGGCATCCTGGGCATTTACGGCTACTGAGCTAAATGCTAAGAAACCTGTTAAAAACATCAAAGTAGTAAGCTTTTTCATAATTCGACTTTTAAGTAATCTTCAATTAGTTTGTTGGCTCGTTTAAGTATACAATTATAAATATTTATTCCTAAGTCAATCTATAAAGGTAATAGTTTTCTCGTCTTAGCGGAGAGACCGGGATTCGAACCCGGGGTACCCTTGTGGGGCACACTCGCTTTCCAAGCGAGCGCCTTCAACCACTCGGCC
>JAJCYL010000478.1 GCA_029262955.1 Cytophagales bacterium
AACCTACATGGTTTGTTCTGCAATACAAAAAGAATAGATGGAGCAGGAAATCTATTCCGTCAACCGATATCAATCAATATAAGGAACGATTCAGCCCTAACGTATCAGAGATAAAAAGTTTTGAACCATTCAAAGACATTCCCATTGTAGGATTCACGATTTCATCTAAGAGGACATATTATTTTTATGTTTTAGATTTCAAAGATGGCAGTGGACATATGAGTTATTCACGCCTTATAGATGGCAAATATGAAGAGCCTCAAAAACTGAGTAAGGCGATTAACAGAGGGAAATATATTGCCCACCCCTTTATTGCTCCAGATGAGTCCTATTTAATGTGGGATGCTGAGAAAGAAGGTGAAAATACCCCTGATATCTATATTAGTTTTCGAAAGAAAGATGGTTCATGGGGGGAAGCAATTAATATGGGAGATAAGATAAACTCAGCACTCTATGAACAGAGGCCTAAAGTGACACCCGATGGAAAGTATTTGTTTTTTTGGAAGGGAGATGTAAAGGTTAGAGAGGATGGAAGTAGATATGTGATAGGAAGCCCTCATTGGGTGGATGCGCAGATTATTGAGAATCTTAGGCCTCAGGAGTAAAAACAAAATGAAGCACACATATATTATTTTATCACTTGTATTGACACTCTTTTTAAATGCTTGTCATACTACAAGTCAGCAAGCAAACGATCCTGATTTTTCAGCTTTAGTTGATCGCTATTTTGGAGAAAAGCCACCGGGCTTGATTCCTAAACTTTTTGCTCCTGAGATTGTCTCTCCAGAAGGGCTTTTTGAAGGTGGTAGGCATTCTCCGGATGGGAAGGAGTACTATTTCTCCAGGAAAAATGGAAAATATGAAGAACGCACATTTTTTGTTATTCGCTATGAAAATGGCAGTTGGAGAAACGAATCTGAAACCGACCTAAAATGGCCCAGATTCTCTAAGGGAGGGGATACTTTATACCGTGGGAATAAATATAGAATTCAAACCGACACTGGTTGGTCGGAACTCAAAAGTCTTGGTGCTCCTTTTACAGATATGCACATCATGGGGATATCGTTTTCATACAACGGAACTGCTTTCTTTGATCAATTTGAAAGACCTGATACAGTTGGAGCTATCAGTTATTCGCGCCTTATAAACGGCAAATATGAACCCCGCCAAAAAATGGGCAAACATGTTAACACCGGAACATGGATTGCCCACCCACACATTGCTCCGGATGAATCCTATTTGATATGGGATCAGCATCCAGAAGATGGATACGGTCAGGCCGATTTGTATATCACTTTCCGAGCTAAAGATGGTTCCTGGTTACCAGCAATCAACATGGGAGATAAGATAAACACGGCACTCCAGGAAAGTGGTGCGCATGTGACGGACGATGGAAAATACCTGTTTTTTTCCAGGGGAGAGTGGGAGGTCAAGGAGGATGGAAGTACTAATTGGATAGGAAAAAGTTATTGGGTGGATGCTCAGGTTAATGAGAATCTCAGGCCTCAAGAATAAACCATAAGACAGAATGAAGCACACTTATTTTATTTTGACACTTGCATTACCACTAATTTTAAATGCCTGTACTACTGAAAAACAGGATTCAAAAACTATTGAATCATTAGCCACTGCAAGGTTTTATCTAGGTCAAACCCCACCTAACTCAACCGCTGAGATTTTCGCTCCTGGGATGGTTAATACAGATGAAAATCGAGAGATTGAAGGTGTACCTGGTGCAGATATGAAGACCTTCTATTTTGTCAAGAGACCAGTTGAGAAGGAATCTGAGTTCAATGTATTGGCTGCCTTTGAATACAAAGACAATGAATGGCAGGAGTCTGTTGTTTTTAAAGGTGAAAGTGAGCCGTCTATGTCACCAGATGGCCACAAGATCTATTTCGCAAAAAACTATATAGAACGCACCAGGGAGGGTTGGTCTGAATTGAAAAGCCTTGGGGCTCCATTTGAGGACATTGCTATTATGAGGCTTTCGGCTGCTTCTAGTGGTGCCTATTACTTTGATACGTTTACACCAGAACTAGATATGCCCCTTCGATACTCACGTCTCATTGATGGTAAATATGAAGAACCCAAGTTATTGGGTGAACAATTCAGTATAGGAAGGTACAATGCCCACCCATATATCGCACCTGATGAATCTTACATAATCTGGGATAGTAGAAGAGAAGGTGGATTTGGCAGCTCTGACCTCTATATCAGCTTTCGAGTGATTGATGGATCATGGGGGTCTGCTATCAATATGGGTGACAAGATAAATACGATCAATAAGGAAAACTATCCGAGTGTCTCAGCAGATGGAAAATACCTCTTCTTTGATAAACGAGCGGCCGAAAACAATGATGATGTAGATATCTACTGGGTAGATGCACAAATCATTGAGAGCTTGAGGCCCGAATAACAAAAGAAAGAACATGAAAATTACTAAAGTATTACTCTTGATAAGTCTCATATCCTTAAAGACGGTCTTTGCTCAAGAGGTTATGGAGAACAATTTCAGTTTCCCAACCTTGGAAGGACCCTACATGGGGCAGAAACCACCGGGCATGGTGGCAGAGCCGTTTGCTCCTGGAATCATCTCCAAAGGAGGCTGGGAGGTTGAGGGCGTGTTCGCGCCAGGCATGAAAGAGTTTTACTTCACCACCTCTCGTGGTGAGCCCTTTCGCCCTACTGTGATTGGCTTTCGTCAGGAGAACAATGTCTGGAAGAAATACACTGAATTCAGGCGCAGAGGTGAAATGGCGTTCTCGCCAGATGGTTTACGTATGCATATGGCAAAAGGCTACAAAGACCGCACTAGCGAGGGTTGGTCTGAGCGCAAAAGCCTGGGTCCATCTTTCGAAGAGATACTAATCATGCGCCTTACTGTATCATCTAAAGAAACTTATGTCTTTGATGAAGTAGGCATGCCAAACGGGGATGGTGTCATTCGCTATTCACGATTAATAGACGGGGAGCGTGAGGCGCCAAGGGCATTTGGCAAGGAGATAAATACTGGAAGAATGAATGCTCATCCTTTTATAGCCCCAGATGAATCTTACCTCATATGGGATGGTGAGCGTGAAGAGGGGTTCGGGGACTCTGATCTTTACATTAGTTTCAAACAAAAGGACGCCACGTGGGGGCCTGCCATCAACATGGGCGACAAGATCAATTCCGCTTATTGGGATGCATATGCGAGCGTTACCCCTGACGGCAAGTACATACTCTTCAACAGAGGCATGGATGACGAGAATGATAATATCGATATCTACTGGGTGGATGCAAAAATCATTGAGACCCTCAGGCCCCACTAGACATGAAAACAACGACACTATCCATACTCACAATCCTTATATCAATCAGTTCGGTCTTTGCACAAGAGAATAGTGCAAGCGATGAGTCGCAAGCAGTAGAAAGATCCAACTTGGAATTACTCCGGATACAAGTGATCCCCATAACCGACACTGAGACTGACAGGCCATACGAACTATACATTAAGCTACCGGAGGGCTATTCAGAAGACAATGACACAGCGTATCCTGTGATCTACTATACAGATGCGATGTGGGTTTAAGGATGGAATTTTGGTTCTAATGGAACACCCACCTTGGCTAGGCATGCACTTTTGCCATTTTAGGTCACGATAGCTATCGGGAGTGGGAGGGAAGAGGCCTACCCGCCGGAACGAAGTGAAGGAGGTGAATGGCAAATGGGTGTGATTAGGAGGGATTATTGGAATAGATTTTCAATGTCCCTATGTCCTTCCAATACTCTGATGATATTAATTCCGCTAGTAGAAGGGATGTAATAAATACCATAATTACCAACCGACCACATTCGTAGTTCATAGCTCAAATTCTCTCGTGATGAGCCTATGTGGGGTTTCTTAGCTATCAATTCAAACTGATCATTTAATTTTTCAACGAATTTATCCGCCGAAGTTCTGCTATTATTTTCAATCGCAATGTAATACCAGATTTCGAAGAGGTCTTCATTGGCCTTTCCTGATAATTGGATAAGAGGCATTCTACTTGCTTTCTATCTTGTCCATGCGACTATGCGCCATTTTCAAGAATTTATTTACATCCCACGGGATGGATTTAGTTAGAATCCCTTCATCAATTTTTTTCTTAAGAAGGATTTCTCGTTCCTCTAGATTCCGTAATCCTTCTCGAATGACTTCACTGGCATTTTTGTAACGACCAGATTTTATCTGTACGTCAATGTACTGCTCGAAATGTTCTCCCAGGTAGATATTCATATTCGTGAATTTTGTGATCTAAAGATACTAAATGGAGTAAATATGTCCAAAATGGACACAACACAATTATATATTTCGCTTAATCTTAATAGCAATTCTATTGTCCAGCTTTGCTGGTTAATAACATTATATTAACATGCAATGTGGGCTGCTTTTAGTAGCCCTTGTTATATAATGTCCTAGTGTTATCCGCCTTCGCCCTGCTCCGTCGGACAAGTATTCAATCCAGCTTCGGGTTCCTGGCTTAGCTCACCGAAACCCTGCGAAGGTGATGAGCCTTTATTTTTACCTTTAGAGATCTCCTTCGCTGAAGCTTCGGTGACTAAGAGATCTCCTTCGCTGAAGCTTCGGTGACTTAG
>JAJCYL010000479.1 GCA_029262955.1 Cytophagales bacterium
GCAAGGAATTGTCTCAGAAGGAAAATCACAGACACATCAGGAAAAGGTGACAATTTGGATTCGTGGCAATCTACTCCTCCCTGATGCAAGAAAATTCTGGATTAAACCGTCCATCAAGTATCTGACAAAGTATCTTGAAAATAATCCGGTTGATGTAGTTGTTACTACCGGCCCTCCTCACAGCATTCATTTGATTGGTTTAGGATTAAAGGAGAAATTGGAGTTAAAGTGGGTTGCTGATTTTCGGGACCCCTGGAGTCAGTGGGATGTCCTGCCTAGATTGCGAACATCCAATTTTGCTATGAATATCCATAAAAAATTGGAGAAAAAAGTTTGCGCTAAATCAGACCTTGTTATCACTGTTAGTCCAAGATTGGAGAAAATATTTAAACCTCTGTCCAACCAGGTCAAAACAATTACTAATGGATTTGATTTTGACGACAGCCTCCCAAATCTAAAACCAGAGAAGTTTAGAATTTGCCACGCCGGGCTTTTGAATGAGACTAAGAATGTAAAAGTTTTTTGGAATGCACTTGAGGATCTTTGTAAAGAAGAGGAAGGATTCAAAAATGATTTAGAAATAAGTTTGGCAGGCACTATTAGTAGCTCCATTGAGAATTATTTAACCGGCAGTGCATTAAATGACAATGTAATTAATCTTGGATATTTGTCTCATTCGGAGGTGTTCAAGCTTTATAAAACATCCTACGTTCTCCTTCTATTTCTTAATCAAACAGATAGTGCGCCTTTTCTCTTGCCCGGAAAGCTATTTGAATATCTTCAAGCTAAGAGGTTCATATTGCTGTTAGGCCCCTCGGCAAGTGATGCAAATGATATATTGATAGATCTTAATTATGAGCCTGCTATAGATTATACAAACTATAAAGATCTCAAATTGCGCCTATTGGACTACTATTCAAAATTTAAGAGTGGGAAATCTGCTGACATCAACACGGACATAGATAGATACAGTGGAGCCTCCCTAACAAAGAAATTGGCTCAAACTCTAGAGGAGTTAGTTAGGAATTAACTGGAGCTGGAAACAATCACTTATTGAATCGGCTATAATTTGAATCCGGATTTTTCGGCAATGACTCTGTTGATTTCGGGGGAAATTTTAAGCAACACACAGGGTATCACATATATGATTGTCGTAATAGCAGATCTTATCAAAAAATCTAACCATATATTGCTAAAGTAAGGTATTATGATAATGACATAATAAGTACTAACGGCAATTATGGCAAGTAGAATATTTTTTAAGCTGAATGGCCACAAACCCAACTTGAACTTGACAAAAACTAGTTTGAGAATATTGAAGACAATTAAGGTAAAGGCGGTAGCCAGGGCGGCCCCCTCTATTCCGTAGATTGGAATTAGAATCCAGTTGGAAGCAATAGCAACTATAGCCAATACTGTTGTGAATAATACGTTGTACTTGAATTTTTTGGACATTAAAATGATCTCACCATTCATCCCGAATGTCATATCAAGCAGTTTGGCGATGCCTACGATATAAACAACTTTAATACCCGCCAGATATACTTCATTATTAGGTATTAATGCATAAACGTTTTTTAAGTTGACGAGAATTCCGATCAGTAATAATGAACCCACCATCATTTGATTAATAGAAACCTGCTTGTATAGCTTATTGATTTCGTCCGATTTATTGTCATCAAACAATTTGCTTACCAGCGGCGTGGTAATATTTGTGATGGCCCTTCTCGGCATCTCTATAACCACAGCGATATAAAAGGCAGTTGTATAAATGCCATTTCCTTCTAATCCGATCAAACTGCTAATCATAACCTGATCGATGTTGAGCATTATGTAGGTGCCGCTTGCACCTAACAACGTAAAAATGCTGTACTGACCAATCTTTTTGAATTCTGAAGTTTTTAGAGACTTAAAATTTATGGTAAACCTTAAAGATTTTTTTTTCAAAACATAATTAATCAATAAGGAGAGTCCAATCAGATAAATTAATATTAAGCCATTTACTACTTCCGGGAAGGTTAATAAATCAAGATAGAAAGCACCAACAAGTGCGGTATAAAGCAATCTTATGGCCACATCTTTAACTATCCCTGGAAACACTATCTTCAAAATTGACCGGGAAAAAGATTCAAAAATGGCATGATAAGATAGGATTAGTACCAGTATTGTTGCTACATGGATATAGTCATTGGCCAATGCAGATTTGGATTCGAAAAATTGAAGGATGTGATCATCAAATATTTTTAGTACAATCAACATGAACCCAAAACCAACGAGGTTTGCAATTAGCATTATTGAAAAAAGCTCACTTGATCCATTGCTTTTTTTTGCATACTCCGGATAAAATTTAAGTACGCTTTGAGACAGGCCGAGTTGAGCAAATGGGAGAAGCATGAAGGCAATACTTGGTAACAAGCGTAGGAGGCCGATTTGCTCAGCCGATAAAATTGACGGGAATAACCAAAGCACATTGATGTATCCAATGCCCACTCCCAAATAGGAAATGGCAGTGGTTCTGTAACTCTGGTTATAGACTATTCCCATTGATTTAGGAAATCAAAAACTTTTCAATTAACCCTTTTTTGGAAGGATGCACGAAGAAGCAATTTCGAATACCATTATCTTTTGTTCTATGGATTGAATTCACTGCTTGCAAACCCATTTCAGTATGATTGAAAAATAAATAACCATGATCTTTCATCAGCTCTTCCAGCTGGTCCTCAATTTTTCCAAACAGTGTTTCGCAAATTATTATTGGTTTCATTTCGGAGATAACTCGACTGCCGTTTTGAAGGATTAGATTTTCCGTACCTTCAGTATCGAGTTTAATTAGACCAACTTTTCTGTCCAAGTTATGTGCTGCATATTCGTCCAGTGTAATAGTTTGTACTTTTTCAGGGTGAAAATTTCTTACAATTTTTTTTGATCCGGCATTTCCTTCACCTGAGAGATTAAATTTCATGTAGGCATATTTATCGTTCTTCACTTCAAAAAAATCCAATTCACCTATTGAATCGGATAATGCCACAGGCTCAACCTTAATATTGGAGAATTTGTTGAGGCTTACATTTGCTCTTAGAAAGAATAATGGTCCGGACGCTGGTTCAAAGCTAATTATTTGAATTCGATCATTTGCAGCGGCTGCAAGCAAGGAGTAATATCCAATGTTGGCGCCAACATCCAAAAAGCAGTCGATTTCTTTAATCAGTTCAAGAAAAAGATCCGTATACTCGAAGCTTAGAGGACCATTCCAATACAGCAGTTGAGTCAAATAGCTCGTCTGGTTAGTGCGTAGAAGAACACTTGTGTCATTGAACCTTACCTTAATCGTTCCTGACGGGGGTAATCTAAGCTTTGTCGGCAGTATGGGGGAGAAGAACTTATTTATTCCACGCAAAACATAATTTACATGCTCGTTATAAATGAATTGGTATATAAGTTGTTTCATTTAACTTATACGTTCTGCTTCAATCATATAATACCGTGGGGTGAATAACCTTAACGCTGGTCTCAATCCAGGGACAATTGATGGATTGGTCCACTTTCTTCGGCGTAATACTCTCCACCCTGCCTTTTCTAACAGCCAGTCAAATTGCCAGTCCTCGAATTCGTGGAAATGGCTACTCCAGGGATGATCAGTTTTGCTCTTGAATGCGGAGCTAAACCACAAATCTAAAGGCACTGACGCATATAGTTTTGGAGCCTTTATAGCCATTAATACGCCCATTGGGTTGATTAAGTGCTCTAATATCTCGAAGGCTGTAACCGCATCGAAATTTTCTTGCCCTGCTTCTTCGGGATAGAAGTCAAAATCCTTTCCTACAGTATTATGAATTTCGTAGCCATTGCCTTCCAAGTAGTTTCCTAGGAGGTTGGGTGTGCCAAGGTCCAGTATTTTGGCGGGCGGAGCTGTGGATTCAGCCATGAAGTCTAAGGTTTTCTGAAAACGGCGTTTCCCAAACTCTTCACGTTCAATCTTTTTGAGCCAATTAATCATTGATCAAGATTTTGATAAACTTTCATTAACGAGTGTGCTGTCACTTCCCAATTATACTCACCGCTAATACTTTGCTGCCGGCCGTTTTCTCCAAATTTTTCTCTAAGGTTCTTGTCGTTGTAAAGTTCACGCACACAACGAGCAAAGTCTCTTGCATTATCAGCTTCGAATACCAATCCACTGTTGGTATTGTTAACTATTCTTTTCAATGGTTTACAAGAGCTAACAATTAGTGGTTTCCCTGCCATCATTGATTGGAATAATTTATGAGGAACTGTGTTGTTGGTGTGTCCATTAAAATTATGTGGAATAACATTTGCCGATGCATTACTCATATAGGAATAAAATTTATTAAAAGGTTGATATCCGAAAAATTGCACCTTGTCTTCAACTCCAAACTTCTTGATGAGTGCATCTAAAATATTTTGAACATTCGTTTTTATTCCTCCAACAATTACAAACTTAATATCCAGATCCTCAAGATAAGATAGACCTTCCAAAACCGTATCTACGCCACGATGAGGTCCTACATTGCCCAAATATGCCAGTATAAATTTTGAATCAATGCTTTTATAGACATTATCCTCCCTTGGTTGATTTATAAAATTGACTGATTCGCTATTCGTGACGACTGTTATCTTTTCGGGTGAAATTTGGAAATCGTTTATCAGCTTCTCTTTCATCTCGTCAACGACAGCAATGATGTGCGAGGCGTTTTTACTGACCCATTTTTCATATTTTTTCCAGCGACTAAAACCAAAGAATATTTTGTTCTTTAGAATGATTATGGGGTTTGACCTCCACTTGTACCAGACACGAAGACCTTCCGGATAATTTTCATGGAAATCACATATTACGGGGATTTTTAATTTGTTACCTGCTACAATCCCTGTTTTACATAGAGGTAAATCATGTATATGTAAGATTCCAATATTATTCTTTCTACAGAACTTCTTAATCTGCCGAAGAAATATTGGGTGAAGAAACGTTAATGAAAGAAGGATATCCCACAAGCCCTTTTGCACCTTGTTTTTAGCTACATCAATTCTATGAACAGAAAGGCCATCAATTACTTCAAAATCGTTCTCAGTGTTCCGTCTGGCACACAGTAAGTGTACTTGATGGCCACCCTTAATCAGTGTATAAGCCTCTTTGGTAACTCGAATATCTGGTGGATAGTGGTCATCCAGGACCATTCCGATGACTGACATAATTGGGTTTTCTTAGGCAAACTTAAGTGATTAGGAAATACTGATACCAGATGTTGGATCGTTGCGGGTTTTGAATTCGTAAAAAAAGTGAGCGACAGCTATTAAGATCAATAAAATATTACTGGCCCACATTACTTTGTTACCAATTATGTAGGAAGCCGGTTCGTATTTAAATTCTACTGTATGTTGTCCGGCAGGAATTTCCAGTGCCCTTAGAATATAATTGGCCTGAATAATTTCGGCTGCAATACCGTCAATAGTTGCCGTCCAGCCTTTTGGATAATAAATCTCTGAAAAAACAGTGAATGTATTTCCAGCCGCATTCACATTGTAAATAAGATGATTTGGTTTGTTTTGGGTTAGCTCAATTGTACCTCCGGTAAAGTACCCTTCCTCGTCATGAACGTCAAATCTATTGGTGTTTACAATAGCTACCATTTTGGTATTGGCGTTACCCAAATCACGAATCTCTTCATCTGGAGTGGACACTTTTTTAACCTGCTGAACGAACCAGGCTGGTCCATTTGCTGACGCATTCCCAACAACCTCACCTTTGGCACTTCCAACCATGAAGTAGCGTGCATTAAGCATATTAAGCACTCCAAGGCTATTGAAATTGCCATCCTTGTTCCTAAGTTTTGCTATGGCTTCCTGAATCTCATCCTGTAGATGGTTCTCAACAACATCCTGATACCTTCTCATTTTAGCAGCATGATAACCTCCAATAGACCTGTGGTGATAAGAAGTTCTGGCATCGTTAAAAGGATCTAACAAATAGAGTACGCGATAGTGATTGTCTTTGTCTGTCTTGATCAATTTATCTGCTTCAGTCTCCGTAAAAAAGGTTCTCTCTGGATTCCGTTGGAAATTATCACTATTCAGATACCTGCGGTCCACAAGAAACATATCTAGTAGAACTAAGGCAACTAATCCCAACAGCGCCAAATTTTCATTTAATAGCTTTTTAATAATTGCCCAGATTAACCCAACCGCCAAAAGGATAAATATCATCGATCGGAATGCATCAGACCTTAGGAGTGCTTCTCGGTCCTCCCTGATGGCCTGTAAAAACCAATCCGGATATCCGGCGGAACTCAATCTATAATCAATACCCCCAACATAATTTCCCATTCCGGCTAAGACCGCTGCTAAAAATGCAAAACCTGCAGTTATGGACACTGCGATTAACAATTTTTTCTGGTTTTGCCTGGTAAGCCCTTCTGAAAGTAATTTTTCGATTCCTTGAAACCCGAGAGGGATCATGCAAAATATTGGGATGATAATGGCAAATGTTACGGAGCGAAATTTGTTGTAGCCGGGTAAGTAATCAAATAGAAAGTAGTTGAACCCCTCGAAACTTTTACCCCAACTAAGCATTATACCAAAGGCTACTAATACAAGCCACCACCACTTTCGTCTTCCATCCATTATTAGCAAACCAAGTACGAAAAGAAAAACGGTTATGGCACCAGCGTAATATGGAGCTGACCCTGGTTGATCTCCCCAATAGGTAGGGACACTTTTTGTTTGATCCGCTATTTGGCCCGGAGGTACTCCTTGCTTTCTAAGCGCATCGGCCAGGTTGGAATTTGAGCCAAGATTCTGGCTTGTTGATCCACCGTAAAAATTGGGTATGAAGAGTACGAGTGGCTCCAGGATATCATTGCTATAGCGGAAAGCATATTCCTTATCCAAGCCGGATTCTCCGACCGGTACTTTTCCAGTACTTATTTCAGATTGACCTCGAATGGAATATTTACTGTATTCATAGACTCCCCAAAGTTTCCCCAGATTGGCCCCAACTGCAAGTATTGCGGCCACAATAAGTATTCCTAGTGGTCTTAGTAGGCTAGTTATTGTGCCCGCCCTTAGCCTGACAATAAATTCGTTTATTCCATAAACCACGCAGACAATAAGCAAATAGTAAGTAATCTGAAGGTGATTAATTCGGATTTGCATGGCTAATCCAAAGGCAGTTAAAATAAATCCCCATCTTAATTTCCCATTGAAAGCCATAATTATTCCTGCCAGAATCAATGGCATCAAGGCGACCGCACCAATCTTGGCGTTGTGACCGGCTCCAAAACTTATAATTTGAAAGGAGGTCAGCCCAAAAGCAATTGCTCCTGCCATTGATAAATAAGGCCTAATTTTAAATGCCGACAGGAGTAAAATATACATTGAGAAAAAGCTCATTAGGAGCAGTCTCGTTGGGTGTGGGAACCAGAGCGAATAGACAGATTGGAAGTAGCTGACCAGGTCACCTGAGTAAATCAGATTAATTAAATCGGCTGGCATGCCACTAAAGACTGATCCAGCCCACAAGCCCTCTTCCCCAGTTAAATCACGATATTCCTTAAGAGATTGGGCTGTACCCTGGCCCTCTAAGATGTCTCGCTGATAAATAGCCTTATTCTCGAAAAATACTGGATGAAAAAAGATCACAGTAATCAATAAGAACAAAACGATTGCTATGATATGAGGAACGAACTGCTTAAAGTCAATTTTTGTCATTGTGGTGTTGTAAGGGCAGCAAATTAGTGATTAAGATATAAATACGCTCATCAATAAAATTGTTATAAAACTGATTGCTTCTTTACGTCGTTGAGCTTAAACTTGAAATGGTAGAAAAATAAGCCCAGCTGATATTGAATTTGAAAAGCCCGGCTATGTGATGATTTATGTTAGTTATGAGGGCACCCAACATCCATGTGTTGTTTGATGACTTTACCATTACCCACACCGAGAGTGCAGTTGTTCAGGGGGATGGATATTATCCCTTCGGCCTCACGTTTAACTCGTATCAGAGAATTGGGAATCAAGCGAATAGATTTAAGTATAACAGCTTCAAAATACAGGATGATTTCGACTTTAACCTTTATGATTACCAGGCAAGGTTCTATGATCCGGCGTTAGGTAGGTTCATTAACATTGATCCCGCAGCGGATTTAATGAGAAGACATTCACCTTACAATTATGCCTTTGATAATCCAATTAGGTTTACAGATCCGGATGGTATGGTGCCTGAGGACCAAAATGGAGATCAGGAAAATGGGGATCAGGAAAATGGGGAAGTATATGAGAAAGATGGTAAATATCATGTGGATGTCTTCTTTAGCTCAGATGACTCAGGTGACTCAGATGATTCAAGTGGATCAAATGGCAAGGGATCTATGCGTTCAAGAATTGGTGAGGTACTTCCTCATGATTGGATGTTTAGACTATTTAAGAAACTCCTCCATCTGGTGCAAGTCTTCCAGAAGGGATTGAGAGATGGCGAGACTTGTACTTAATGAACAGATGAAATGAAAATTTTAAATTATAAAGAAATGAAATTGAATAAAACCTTAAATTTCCTCCAGCTTTTAGCACTGGTGCTATTCAATCCCTCACTGATTTTAGCCCAACAAGAAACCAAGATCACCCCACCCTCTCCGGAAGCAGCTTCCCTGGCGCAGTATGCCGAAATACCAGTCAGTACATACACTGGAGTGGCCAATATTGACATTCCCATCTACACCATTAGAGCCCGGGACATTGAATTGCCCATTTCTATCAGTTACCATGCATCCGGTATCAAAATCACCCAGGAAGCCAGCTCGGTAGGGTTGGGTTGGAGCTTAAATGCCGGGGGCATTATTTCCCGTAACATCATGAACCAGGATGATTTTCTGCGAGGAGCGCCTTATCTCCCTCAGAGTCACCTGCAAGGGACTCTGATAAACCAGAATGTGAATAAGAATAGAAATTGAGTGTACAAATAAACCCTCCATCTGGTGCAAGTCTTCCAGCGGGGATTGAGAGGTGGCGAGACTTGTACCCAATGAACAGATTAAATAAAGATATTAAATCATAAAGAAATGAAATTGAATAAAACCTTAAACTTTCTCTCTATCTCCCTCAGAGTCACCTGAAAGGGACTCTGATAAACCAGATATGAATAAAATGAATAAATAAATTGAGCACACATATAAACCATAGCGAAACTGATAAACCATAGCGAAACTGATCAGACCTACTTTTGTACCATTACCTGCTACAAGTGGTTACCGCTTTTTGAGGAAGCACAAGCGTATACCGAGGTCTACAAATGGTTTGAATATCTCAGAAAAGATGACTGCCTGGTTCTTGGATACGTCATAATGCCCAATCATATTCATTGTCTGTTACATCCAATGAGTGCTCAGAATGAGAATGAGAGGGTAACTCCGAGTGGGAGTGAGAAATCATTGAACAAACTGGTGAGTGAAGGTAAGCGGTTTATGGCCTATGGCATAGTTAAAAAACTTAAGCAAAAAGGAAAGAAAAGTCTGTTACAGGAATTGGAAAAAGGTGTGCAGGAGAATGAAAAGAAGAAAGGAAAGAAACATCAGGTGTTTCGGCTTTCATTTGATGCCAAAATGTGCTATAACGAGAATGTACTTGAACAAAAGCTTGAGTACATCCATTGTAATCCGGTAAGTGGCAAATGGAATCTAGTGAGCGATTACGTGGATTATGAGCACTCAAGTGCTGGGTTTTATGAATTGAATAAATCAAGAATAATGGGGATTACTCATTATAAGTCTATTGGAGAGAAAAATGAAGTTTGAAATTTTCAATACTCAGAGTCCTCTGGGAGTGACTCTGAGGGAGGATGAGTGTTTTGAAAAAAGAAAACCAAAAACCTAAGGGACGGACAAAGAGAAATACTAAAGGGCAAGGCTCTAGTGGTGATGATTTAGAAGATGCTGCAAATAAACTTAATGAGATTAGTAAAGCAGCCGAAAAAAACCCAAAAAAGATTGAGTTTACAGACAAGAGTAAAAATAATTTCAAAAAAGCGGCGAACTTGACAAAAACTAAGAATGAATAAAAGTGAAAACTTAGAAACTGCTCAGCTAAAATTTGATGAGGCTAAGAAATTACAATCAAATGAGGACTATGAGCCAGCCATAGCTATTTATAAATCCTTACTGCGAGAGAATAGTTATGATAAGTTTGAGGTTCTTGTTGGTTTGGGAGCTTGTTACTTCTTTTCAAATTCCATTAAGGAATCTTGTGAGTGTCTTAAAGAAGCGACCATATTGGAGTCAAACAATGAGACTGCTTCACTAGGATTGTATCTATCATATGTTGAATCAGAAGAATATGATCTTGCAATTAATGAAATGAATAGATATTTATATAGCAATGATGCAGACCTTTATAGAGACACAATTGTGGAACTCATAGAAGAAATAAAAAGAGGTAATGCAATTGAGTTTAAGGAGAAAATTTATGGATTTGCTACGAAAAATGGAATTGTTATAGACGAATGACTGGAGTCAAATAACAAGTGTAATTATATGAATCACACATCATGAAGGACATAAAACCTCCCTCAGAGTCACCTGCAAGGGACTCTGAGTAAGACAGACTAAAGAATGAAGAAATAGAATTGAGCACACATACAAACCATATCGAACCAGATCAAACTTACTTCTGTTCCATCACTTGCCACAAATGGTTACCACTTTTTGAGCAGGCACAGGCGTACGAAGAGGTTTACAAATGGTTTAACCATCTCAGAAAGGATGCCTGCCTGGTGCTTGGCTATGTGATTATGCCTAATCATATTCATTGTTTGTTGCATCCAATGAATGAGTGCAAGCCAGGAGATACTCAGAGTTCTCTGCGAGTAACTCTGAGCGGAAATGAGACCAAATTTTCCAAACCTCCCTCAGAGTCACCTGCAAGGGACTCTGAGGCTCCAAGTGGCATAAGTGGAAAAAGTAAGTCACTAAATCAATTGGTAGGAGAGGGCAAGCGGTTCATGGCCTATGGGATGTAAATAGATTAAAGCAAAAACAGCGACGAGATGTCCTACAGAAGTTAGAAGAGGGTGTGCAAGAGAGTGAAAAACAAAAAGGGAAAAACACCAGGTGTTTCGTCTTTCTTTTGATGCCAAAATGTGCGATAGCGAGCGCATGCTGGAGCAGAAGTTAGAATATATTCACAGCAATCCGGTAAATGGTATGTGGAATTTGGTCGGTGATTATGCCGATTATGAATACTCAAGTGCGGGGTTTTATGAATTGAATAAACCGGGTAGAGTAGAGATTACACATTATAAATCGATTGGAGAAAAGAATGAAGTTTGAATTATTTACGGCTCAGAGTCCCTTAGAGGTGACTCTGAGTGGGTTAGAAGATGTGCTACAGAAATATGAGTATAAATATGCAGGGAGCCTTGATTAATAATTCTTCAAAATTTGAATTCGAAGCAAATTAAGAGCTATGGTAGCAGTCAACTGGATATTAAGCAGACGGTCCGTTGACAACTGTAACTTCCGAGCCACAGTTCTGTGTGCATCCGAATAAGCGATCCAAACCGTGCCCACCGGTTTTTCTTCAGTGCCGCCGCCTGGACCGGCTACGCCTGTGGTTGACAGACCGATTGAAGTTTTCATTTTATTTCTTATTCCTTCAGCCATCTCTTTGGCGGTTTCTTCACTAACCGCTCCATGAGCTATTAAAGTCTCTTCTTTCACATCTAGTTGATTCATTTTGACTTCATTAGAATAGCTAACCACAGTGCCTTGAAAGTAGTCTGAGCTTCCGGGTACACTCGTCACCAAGTGTGCTAAATAACCTCCAGTACAACTTTCAGCCGTTGATAGGGTTAATCCATACTTAAGGAGTAATTTCCCTATAGCGCCTTGAATTTCCTCCTGATCATATCCGTAGACATATTTTTCAGCAAGTGGCAATAATTTGTCAATTTCTTGTTGCACTTGATTCTTAAGATATTCCTCATTTTCACCTCTTGCAGTAAGCCTTAATTTGACTTGACCCATTGACGGCAAATAGGCTAGCTTAATGTTCTCTGGAAGACCAGTTTCCCAGTCAGCGATTTGCTCTGATAGAAAAGACTCTCCAATGCCAATTGTTCTAATCATCTTATGATAGATAATCGGTGTATCAAAATAGTCACACAATTTGGGGATTACTTCTTCGGTCATGATGGTCTTCATTTCCAGTGGTACACCGGGCATTGAAACGAAGACTTTGCCCTCTTTTTCAAACCACATTCCAGGAGCAGTCCCCAGCCTGTTAGTAATTTTTTTGCAACATTCAGGAAGTTCAGCCTGCCTTCGGTTGATAGCGGTTAGTTCATGGCCACGACTCTCAAAGAATTCCTTCACTTGCGACAACGCTTCATCATTAATTTTTAGAGGTGAATTAAAATATTCCGCAAGTAATGGTTTGGTTAAATCGTCTTTGGTTGGCCCCAAACCACCGGTAATTAAGATGATATGAACTCTTGATTCCGCTTCAGCAAATGCTGTGAGGATGTCTTCTCGAACGTCCCCGATAGTTGTTTTTCTTGTAGTCTTAATGCCTGCAAGACTTAATTGCTGACTAATCCACTGGGAATTCGAATCAACTATTTGCCCAAAAAGAATTTCGTCTCCGATTGTTATAATTTCCGCACAGACATCTTCCATGTTATTTCATTTTTTGAAGTATTATCCTCATTTTTCCAATCTACTAATCTCATGAGATGAAAAAGATACTTCTAATTGCAATTATAATTACGATCAGTCAGGCATGCACTGTTCAACAAATCAATCAAACTTTAGATGACTATTTAAAAAGCGATAAACTCACCTCGGATGAGGTGACATCAGGACTAAGGGAGGCACTTATTCAAGGGATTACAAAAGGATCTAATAATGCTTCAAAAAAGGA
>JAJCYL010000480.1 GCA_029262955.1 Cytophagales bacterium
TATTAATTATTGCATGCATCAATTTTATGAACCTGGCTACCGCCCGCTCTTCCAAAAGAGCTAAGGAGGTTGGCCTGCGTAAAACTCTTGGTAGCAGTAAAGGCCAATTGATTACCCAGTTCTATAGTGAGTCTTTCTTAATGACCTTAATGTCTATCGCCATTTCAATTGGTCTGGTATATCTGGCATTGCCATATTTCAATGACCTGACCGGAAAGGAAATTCCAACCACTTCCCTATTCACTTTTCAAACTATAACCATCCTTATTGGTTTGGCCTTTGCCGTTGGTTTGATCTCAGGAAGTTACCCGGCGCTTTATCTTTCAAGTTTTAAGCCCATGGCTGCTCTAAGAGGTCTTTTTACTTCTGGTAAAGGAGCCGAAATCGTTAGGCGGGGTTTGGTTATTTTTCAATTTGCAGTATCGATCATACTGATCATCAGCACACTGGTAGTTCAAAGTCAATTGGAATTTATTAACAGCAGTAAGCTTGGCAAAGACAAAGACCGAATCCTAAGCATTAGATTAGGTGGATTTGGCCTGAACAATGAATGGGAGACTTTTCGCGACCAAATAGAACAGGACAGTCGTTTTGAAAGTGTGGCGATTGCCAATCATCTCCCCCGCTTGCCTCATTTTGGTTTAATTAATAACACCTTCCGCTTTCCGGAAAGGAATAATGAAGAGTTAGAGTGGAATAAATTCGATGTTGATTTCAATTTTCCTAAAACTTTCAATCTTGAATTCATTGCTGGTCGGGACTTTGACCGCAACATTCGCTCCGACAGTTCCGCAATCATCATTAATGAAGCTGCTCTTAACAATTTGCAGTTGGCTGCTGAAGATGTGATTGGGTTAACCGTCAGGGATCGTGTCTGGAACAACCAACTCCAACAGCAAGTTGATCTTGATGGCCGGGTAATTGGAGTAGTGAAAGACTTTCCCTACAAATCGGTCAATACAGCCATAGAGCCACTCACTATCTGGGGCACACCTAGTCGGTGGGATCGAATTATGTATGTGAAAATGGCTCCGGGCAACTACCAGGATAAAGTCGAACTACTGGAGTCTAAATGGAGAGAGCTCATTCCCGGGTTTCCCATGGAGAATTGGTTTATAGATTTTGAGTTTGGCCGCCTTTATGAAAATGAAAGACGTATGAGTGGCATCTTCATGCTCTTTTCCGGTATCACCATATTTATAGCTGTTTTGGGTCTCTTTGCGCTGACTTCTTATGTTACAGAACAACGCAAAAAGGAAATTGGCCTTAGGAAGGTGTTGGGTGCCAGCAGTCAGAACCTGGTTAACCTCCTCTTAAGCCATTTTTTCAAACTGGTAGTCATAGCCTTCGTCATAGCGGCACCTTCAGCCTGGTACCTGATGGACGATTGGTTGAGTGGATTCATTTACAGAATCGACGTCAGTGTTTGGATTGTACTACTTGCTGGTCTGTCTGTTTCTTTAATTACCCTGGCCACTGTGGGATATGATACTTATAAGACAGCAATGGCGAATCCGGTTAAAGCTTTACGCTCTGAGTAGCTACTTACCATAGTTCTAAGATTACTCCCCGTCAACTGCCAAGATCGACTGCAACAGTACATTCGCCCCATTGGTCATGTCTACGGTCTTGGTAAACTCTTTGTGAGAATGGCTAATGCCTCCAACGCTGGGAACAAAGATCATGGCTACTGGCGCTATCCTGGCTATATTTTGAGAATCATGCCCGGCCCCACTCTGCATGAATTTGGTTTTCAACCCGAGCAACTGAGCGGACTTATTGATCACTTGTTGTAGCCCCTTATCCGTTAGAGCTGGTTTTGAAACACTTGGCTGACGAATAAAGCCAATCTTAGTTTTAGAAGCTATGGCGATCTCAGCCGCCCTCTCTTCGATTTTACCAAAGAGCAATTCAATTTTTTCCGAAGACAGATCCCGTATTTCTAGGCCAAGAGAAACTTTACCGGGAATGACATTATATGCCCCCGGTAATGCGCCTATCTTGCCAATAGTGCCGACCTGACTTCCCTGCACACTATTAATAACTTCGTTTACCGCAATAATCAATTTCGATGCGGCTAACAAAGCATCCTGACGGAGGCTCATTGGGGTAGTCCCCGCATGATTGGCAAATCCTTCAACTGTAATGTCCCAATGCTCAATACCCACAATGCCCTGCACCACTCCAACTTCCAGTTTCTCTTTTTCCAAAATACCACCTTGCTCAATATGCAGTTCTAAGAAGGCATGCACATCACCCTTTTTCCGACGGCATTTGCCAATATTACCGGCATTTCCACCAACCGCATTGACACCCTCGGCAATAGTCAATTGGCTATGACTTACTTGCTGAAGAATATCGTCGGTGATCTCACTTGACATCGCTTTGCTACCAATCATGCTTCCTTCTTCATCCGTGAAGATTATCATTTCCAGGGGGCGATTGGTAACTATGTTGTTTTCATTCATTACTTCAATTGCTTCCAGGGCCGCCAGTGAGCCCAAAGTACCATCGTAGTTACCACCATCCGGCACCATGTCAATGTGTGACCCAAAAGCGATGGGCTTGAGCGAGGAATCCTTACCTGCTCGTTTACCAATCAGATTGCCTGCCTCATCTGTTGAGGTATCAAGGCCCGCTTTTTTCATGAGTTCTATAAACCACTTACGTCCGGCAATATCTCCAGGAGTAAATGCCATTCGATACCCATGGCCCTTGTGATCTCTTCCAAAACCGGCAAAATCTGAAATGCGAGTTTCGATGCGTCGCGATCTCACTCTGATTGATTTGACTGCTGCAAAACTTTTGGTACTCCACGGAAAGCTGCCTAGCAAACTTATGGCCAGGGCCTTTAATGATGAATTTTTAACAAATGATCTTCGTCGCATAGCAGTATGGTTAGGTTAAAAAGCCAAAACTCAAAGTTCTTCGTTTCATACCATGATTTTTAAAGTAATTTAGCACTTTTCCAATTAAGTGACTTAGCTGTTCTCAGCGTTTGCTCTTTATGGTACCATAAATCTTCATGGCTTCGCCAATATTAGATTGAACAATTTATTTCTGCTCAGCCATTTCAACATTACATAGAATTTCAATGGTCGGTGCAACTGAGCCTGATGCTCCAGATACTCCAAAATCGTTTCTATCAACACTACCAGTCAGTTGAAAACCCACCTTATTCAGTCCTTCTTTGGTCTTAGTGGATCCTATATGATTTGCGGAGAGTTCCACTCCTTTGGTATTCCCTCTCATGGTCAAATCGCCCACTACTTTGTACATGCTGCCGCTCGATTTGGTGAATGATTTACTTACAAAACTGATGGTTGGGTTATTTTCCATGTCAAAAAAGTCAGCGGTTTTCAAGTGCTTGTCTCGACCCTCAGCTCCGGTGCTAACACTCCCCACTTGTACAGTGAAGGCAACTTTTGCTCCAGTAAAGTCTGCTGGCGTTCCACCTTCAACGGTAGCTTCAAATTCCATGAACCTTCCATTGACAAACGAAATTCCATAGTGCTTCGCATTAAACATGATACTGGCATGATTGGGGTCAATTTTCCAGCTTTGCGCATTGCTACCAAGGGCTATCAACAATAATGATATCAGCGTAAGTAGACTGCTTTTCATGGTTTTAGTTTTTTATCAGATACTAATTAACAAAGATTTAAGGTCATTTTAGTAAAAACTCCTATATGGACGGTTGATTGAAAGTTGTAACAAATTTAGATGGACATCTTAACCCTCACATCCCAGGAAAAACTCGCAATAGTTAATGCCATTAGCAAGAGGCATTAGTGGTCCGAGTTAAAGGAGACAAAAGACTTTGATAAGTTCTGAGGTCAGGTCTTCTATAACCCTTGTACTCGTCCTCGTTGCTACGAGGGATGTTTACTCTACCTATAAACCTCATTTAAAGAATGTAAATGTCCAGCTAAAATGAGGGTCCGGTTTAAGATTGGTCAACACCAGCTCAAACACAGTGGCTACTGTGATGGCCGAAACGATCTGCTAGCC
>JAJCYL010000481.1 GCA_029262955.1 Cytophagales bacterium
TATTGCATCACTAGCAGGGCTTATGGATACTCAATCCTATGAAGGGCAGGCGGCTAGCATGTTGCAAGTACATGCAGAAAGGCACTTTAAAAAAAATGGTATAGACTACAATGAAACCTATTTTAATATGGAGGATAGTGGTCGGTTTTCACTGAAAGAAATGCTCAAAGGGGTGCTATCTGATATTTTAAGAGAACAAGATATCGGTACAATTGCTGCTAAATTTCACGTAACTTTAATAGAGTGGATAAGGCATATTGCTATAAAAGAAGGGGTTAGTAGGATAGGGTTTAGCGGTGGCGTTTTTCAGAACACCTTGTTGGTTGATTTAATAATACATCATCTGCAAGATCAATTCGATTTATTATTCCATAAAAACCTATCGCCCAATGATGAAAATATTTCGTTTGGTCAATTAGTTTATGCCGAAATACAGTCACAAGAGGCTAAAAGTCATTAAATTAAGAGAGTAAAAAAGACTGTATGAAATACGTTAACGAATATCGTGATGAGGGGCTGGCTCAGGACTACCTGGAAAAAATAAAGAGCGTAGTGACACAGCCATGGAACATCATGGAAGTATGTGGAGGACAGACACATAGTCTGGTGAAAAATGGCCTCATTGACCTACTTCCTGAACAGGTGAATATGATTCATGGCCCTGGTTGCCCCGTATGCGTCACCCCGATTCATTTAATAGATAAAGCTATAAACCTCGCTGAAAATGAAGGGGTTATTTTATGTTCGTATGGTGATATGCTGAGGGTACCCGGGTCGAAACGAAACCTTCTGGATGCTAAAGCCAATGGTGCTGATATTCGCATATTATACTCTCCACTCGAGGCTGTAAGTATTGCTCAGAGTAATCCTGAGAAGGAAGTGGTGTTTTTTGCTGTTGGATTTGAAACGACAGCACCGGCAAATGCAATGTCAGTCATTCAAGCTAAAGAAATTGGGGTTGATAATTATTCAGTTCTCACCTCTCATGTGTTGGTGCCACCGGCCATGGAAGCCATTATGAACGATGATAAAAGCAACATCCATGGGTTTCTGGCTGCTGGGCATGTATGCACCATCATGGGAATTTCAGAATATGAGCCACTCGTGAAAAAATACAAAATCCCTATAGTAGTCACAGGTTTCGAACCAGTGGACTTACTGCAAGGCATCTTTATGACGATAGTACAATTGGAAAGAGGAATGTATGAGCTGCAAAACCAGTACAGTCGTGTTGTTAAAAAGGGTGGAAATCCAAAGGCTATAACAATGGTGGAAAAGGTATTCGATATAACTAATCGTGTATGGAGAGGTATAGGATCCATTCCGGATAGTGGATTTGAAGTAAGTGCGGAATACGAAAGATTCAATGCCAATAAGAAATTTGATATACAGCTGGATGAAGCAGAAGAGCATAAATCGTGTATAGCTGGTCAAGTATTAAAGGGTATAAAAAAGCCTCATGAATGTCCGGAATTTGGTAAGAAGTGTAACCCGGAGTTTCCACTGGGTGCTCCGATGGTGAGTTCAGAGGGAGCATGTGCAGCTTACTACCATTTTAATCATGTGGAAGAGTCATTGACCCAATAACTCCACACCATGAATAAAATTAATATGCAACTTTCTTGTCCTGTGCCAACCAACGATTATGAACAAATCACTTTGGGCCATGGTGGAGGAGGGACATTGACCAATAAACTTTTACAAGAAGGTGTATTTACTATACTGAGCAACGAACTATTGGATGTACATCATGATGGTGCTATAATTCAAATGGATGGACCAGCAGCTTTTACCACTGATAGCTTTGTTATCACTCCTATATTTTTCCCTGGTGGCGACATTGGCGAACTTGCAGTGAATGGAACTGTGAATGATTTGGCCATGTGCGGTGCTATACCAGAATTCCTCTCTCTAAGTTTCATCATAGAAGAGGGTATGCTTATGCAGGATTTTTGGAAAGTCCTCTATTCAATCAAATCAGCCTGCAATCAAGCTAATGTGAAAATTGTTACGGGAGACACTAAGGTAGTAGAAAAAGGAAAAGGAGATCAAATTTTTATCAACACTACCGGTGTAGGGAAATTACATCCCAAAGCACAAATCAATTTGAGTAGAGTTGAAGCGGGTGATTTAGTGATTGTGTCAGATGTGGTAGCTTCTCATGGTATTTCTATTATGTCAGTAAGAGAAGGGCTTGAATTTGAAACGGATATACTCAGTGATACCCGACCGATGAATCATATGGTTATTGATCTCCTTGAAATATATGGTAGCACTATACGACTCTTGAAAGACCCTACCCGGGGTGGACTTGCTTCTGTGCTGAACGAAATAGCACGTGACACCAGATTGGGTATTTCCTTGGATGAAAAGAAAATACCGATTGCTGATCAGGTAAAAGGTGCATGTGAGATCTTAGGGTTGGATCCGTTATATGTTGCGAATGAAGGAATTTTTATCACCATTGTCGCTGCAAAGGATGCTGAAGAAATAGTGGCTGACCTAAATAAAAATGAATTTGGTAAACATGCTGCTATTATTGGCGAGGTGACCAAGGAACATCCTCAAAAAGTAGTAATGAAAAGTGGAATAGGTGGAAAGCGGGTAGTCAATATGCTCGTTGGAGAACAGCTTCCAAGAATCTGCTAAAGAGCTAATGAAAACAAAAGATAAAATCATACTCAGCAGCATCAGACTATTCAATGAAAATGGTATGGTGAATGTGCGATTGCAGCACATTGCTGATGATGTAGGCATTAGTGTGGGCAATCTTGCGTATCATTTCTATAGCAAACAGGCAATCATTATTGAAATATTAGACCAACTCACCGAACTAATTGATCCCATAATCGATGAGCATAAAGAGTTTCCGGGATTAATGGATTTTGATACACAATTGGCTCGTTATTATCATCTTTTGATAAAATACTCTTTCTTTTTCATAGACTTAAATGAAATGAAACGTAACTACCCAAGACAATATGAAAAACGAAAATTAATCACTGAGCATATATTAAGGCAAATTCACAACTGGCTTAAACAAAATGAAAAAAATGGGATTCTGATCGAAGAGCTCAGAAAAGATCATTACAAAATGGTGGCTCATGCCATATGGATGATTATAGCATTCTACCTCACGAAACCCTTAGATCATGGTAGTCCCGAAGACAGTGAGCGAGTATTCAAAGAGATGGTTTGGACTCAAATCATACCGCATTTTACCCCTATAGGAAGAATGGAGTTTGACTTATTGATTGAGAGACTACTCGATTCGTTCACACCCGAAAAATTGTCCACGTAAAAAGATGAAGACCAAGGATAGAATATTAGCAGCGGCAGTATCCCTTTTTAATCAATATGGATTACCTAATGTAGGTCTTCAGCAAATCGCTGACGAATGTGGAATAAGTGTTGGAAATCTAGCATATCACTTTCAGTACAAGGAGGATCTCATTCGAACCATTGTCGACAATATTAATGTTGAATTATCATCTGTAGTAGGTGCTGAAATAGAATTCCCATTACTTATAGATTTTGACAATCAACTATCTAAATATTACGATCTGATCAATCAATTTGCCTTTTTCTTTTTGGATGTTATTGAGCTTGAAAGATCTTTCCCAACCATTCATCAGCAAAGGGTTAAATATATTAATATGATGATAGACCAAATTTATCAATGGCTAAATAAGAATGTAGAGAAAGAAATATTCAAGCCTGCAATTCACGCCCACCAACACGCCAATTCTGCATATGCGATATGGATGATTATATCATTTTGGCTTACACAAAAGAAAATTTTATCAACTAATGGAGTAGACGCAGATGAGGAAAAATTTAAGATTGTTGTATGGAATCAACTTTTACCCGAATTCACAGATGTGGGACTAATGGAATACGAGGCATTGATTCTTCCTCAATTGAGGGATGTAGAATTGCTTGCAGGTCTAAATAGATAGAATAAAACACTGATGTGGGTAAGACAACATTTATTTCGCATCCAAAAAAAGATCATTGAAAAGCTCATCCATGTCATCGGTACCCTGCAAAAATTTCAGGGTCTTTTTTGCCTCTTCCTCATCGATCACGCTTACGGCCACACCTACATGCACTAACACGTGATCTCCCACCTGGGCTTCAGGCACTAAGCTGAGATTGACTTTTTTAGTCACGCCGCTAAATGATACTTTTCCTACTTGAAAGACATTTTCTATCTGATTTTCAATTTCTAATATTTTACCTGGTATGGCTAAGCACATATTGTATTAATTTAAGGATCTTACAAACTCCCTGATGGCTTTTACAGCTTTGGAGTTTTGGTCATAATCCATAATCGAAACACCTTTCAAGTCAGCCGCTGTAATACTTTCATCATATGGTACCATCACTGCGATGGGCAAATCTATTTTTGAGCAATACTCTTTTATTGCATCAGCTTCCTCATCAGTTCTTACTTTATTAGCTATCGCGGATACTTCTTTTATACCCAATTGGCGAGCCATGTCAGCAAATCTTCCAGCTGCTTCAAGTGAGCGATAATACGGCTCCAGAACCATATACATTTTGTCTACATGTTTAGATGTACCCCTTTTCATATGTTCGAGTGAAGCCTCTGTATCGACTACCATTGAGGCATTATTTTCGGAGCTCAGTGCTGAATGGATCAGCTCTCTCACAACCGTGTGAGGACCACACATACACCCAGTGCCGGCTTGTTCAGGTTTACCTACAATGAGAAGAGATATATCACCCGATGCTTCTTGACCATAAGTATCCAAAATTTCATCAAATGGAAATTTAACTCTGAAGCTCCATCCTTCTCCTTCTTCAACTCTTTCGATAATATCAGTGCTCAGTGATTTTTGGGGTGGTTGGTCTTTGTCTATTCCTAATACGACGGAGAGGTTGGGATTTGGGTCACCATCAATTGCTAAGACTTTCCTCCCCTCATCAGCCATTAACCTGCATATGGTACCACTGATTGTAGTCTTACCTACACCGCCTTTTCCTGCTATTGCAATTTTCATATGTTGAACTGTACTTTTTACTTGCTTGCCAATGACCAATCTAATTCAACTGGTCTTGTAAAGAAATCCTCATCTACCTCATTATTAAAAGATACATCGGAATATGTATATTCTTCCATTACCTGACCATTACTCCAGAATTTTGTCCACTTATGACTAAATGTAATGCCATCCACTGTTCGGTGATCAGTCCAGTAAATCTCTTCAGGTCTGTAGGTTCCAAAATCAGATTTGTTATAGTACTCAACTTTATGAATGAGCTTAGTTTCCGGATTCACTAAAAACCTCCACTTATCTTTACCCACTTCAGGCTCGTAGGATAGATTCAACACTAATGGGTCATTTTCTAAGTCAATGTTCTCAAGGGGGTTCCAATCCAAAAGCCCCAGGGATGACACATTATTAACATCAGTCCTTGTGCCATTATCCGTAAGCTTGAATGGCATGGAAAATCTATAGAATGCCATACTCATTTCACAATCAGGTACACAAAACTCTGAGTCACACATCATACCGAGATCACGCGAAGTGCTCTTCGGATCAACAGGCTGGGATTCCTTAGTTGCCCAATAACCTTCATTGTCCGAACTAACAACAACTTTATGACCATCTTTATCAGTCGCTTCTACCATTAGTTTTAACCCTTCATCAGTCTTATTGAAGTAGAAGGTTTCTCTTTGTTTTGAAAGTTGATTCCCTGCCTTGTTGTACAGGTTTAGTGTTCGTGTGAATTGTCCTGATTTAATAGTGTTCCAGGCTTTCATTCCACCGGCCGCTTGTACCATTTGATCAACCAATTCACTACCGGTGGGAGCCCTCAAGTAGTTTGACCATGCGTAATAGCAACCATAGGCTAAAATAGCTACTAAAACACTTGCTTGTAGAAGTCTTATTCTTCTTAGGGTAATCGGTTTAGTCAGATCTTTTACTTCCAGGCCGAAAAGCCAGGGAATATTTTTTTTACCAACCTGTTCATCAGTTTTTTGGGTCTGCTGCATATTTTCTTTTAGATCTTTCATTCGTCTAAATTTTTACATTTTCAATTATTCATTTAATTCTGCCGGATGTAATTCCATCCACTTATTCAGTTCATTAATTGCTATAGGAACAGCTGCAGTTACTTCATCACTCATACCAATGTCAAAATCATCATGTTTGGCAGACTGACATCCTAATATATATACGCTCTTAGGCAAAACATTGAGCGCCTTGGCCAGCATCATTGCTCTTGTAACATTAGTATAGTGCATATCTGCCAAAAATTCCCTTTTTTGATCTAATGGCATTTGTTCTATATCACTCACCTCCTCGACTTCCTCTATTGAAATGGTGCCCGGTTTCCTCTTATAATCTACCGCATCTACCAAGACCAATGTATCATAACCTGAGTGAAGCTCTTGCACCAAATGTATTCCAGCTATGCCTACCTCCATAGTGATAATTTGGTCATTCTTTGGCATCATTTTGCCCCAGGCTCTTACAAACTCGATCCCGAAAGCATCATCCTGACGAAGCTCATTGCCCACTCCTGCTATCAATATTTTTCCGTGTTTACTCATTTGAGTTCAAAAGCATTCTCATCAATCTCTTTATCAAATTTCATTTCCTCATTTTCATATACCGTTCTTAGTATCAAACGCTCTTTTTCCTTGTTAGAAATATAACTGAATCGCTTATTATGAATACGATGATTATTCACCGCTTCAAACACCTCATAGGAAGTAAATGAATGTCCCTCACCATAATCTAAATAATTACCAGCTAAGTCATAATCATCTAACTTAAAGTAGTAGTACCATAAATGCATTCCTCCGGTACTGCCTGCATCTTTTGAATATTCAACTCTTATGCTATGAACTGGCACATCCAGAACTGTAGTATCAATACCTTCGTATGTCAAAGTAACTCCCGGATCAGTAAGCTTGTAAGGCATGCCAATCACGTAATGCGATCCATAAGAGGAATTCCACGCTTCATTTTTTGACTTCTGGTCTGTTAATTCCTCTCCGTTCTTATACTTTTTGGCCTGCTCACCATTATTGATTATTAAGAGGTTGTCTTCCCCGCTACTCCACACCATTCTGGCTTTAAACTTTCCTTTAAGCTGGTATGTATGTTTCTGTCTCACGGTTCTTTCCTCGTTACCCAAGCTGTCCAGGTGCGTGATTTTTTTATAAAAGCTAAAATTCTTTTTGTCCTTCCAGTTGCTCCATCCTCCAGCTCGCTCGATGGCCTTCCTCACCACTTCCCCCGCTTTATTATCTGGAAGATTATTGATGCGATTATTATCAGGTAGATTATCGATGAGATTAGGAACTTGTTTCTCTTTTGGTTGACAACTGATCGTAGACAATATAAATAGAACCGATATGTATCGTAAGCACATAACTTTAGTTTAATAAGCTATTTCCACTTTTAATAAGCCATCTTCTTCAATTTCCACTTGAAAAGTGTCCAGTTTCTTATCATTTACATTCACAGAATGACCAGTTTTCAGATCATATTTACAGCCGTGCCAAGGGCATATAAGAAAATGATCTTCGAGTGTTCCTTTATCAATAGGCAGTAACGATCCATCACATTGATTTTGAACAGCAAATACTTCCGATCCAACCCTCGATACCAGGAAATTAACTCTTTCATAATTCTTGGCATATAGTTTTTTATCCTCGAACTCCTGATAGTTACCGAGTTCCAGCCAATCCTTTTGCTTGGGAGGAGTTATATAGGTTAATTCCTCTACAGGTATCAAATCCATCACCTTTTCTTTTTTAGTGGGATGTTCCTCCGTCTTTATATCGTAGAGAGTACAAAGCTTTTGCACTGTTTCATCTTCTGAAATTTCTTTCTTCAGAGCCGGGTAACTTTCCAAAGCCTTCATTATTCTCAAAACAGGCTCTCTATGAATAGAGTCAAAGTACTGCAACACATTGTAAAAAAGCACTTTATGATCCGCATCACTGATTTGCTCTACATCTCGCATGAGCTGATTGAGCATCTCTAACGCTTCCCTATATTCATCATTACTGAATAATTCCTTATTCATCGTTTTCTAATGTGCAGTGGCACAATTGTGCACACAATTTTCCAGTTTTTGACCATCAGGTCCATAGCAGAATTCACAATCAGGACCACATTCACCATGACCGGCTTTCTGATAACCTTGAAATGCATCTGCAAACCTTCGGCCTGCTTCCTTTTTCACATCTGTGGCCAGTTTAATCTTCGTGTCAGTATTTAATTCAGTGGATGAAGCTAATAATGCACCCTCTTTCACCATATTATTAATATGATAAAGGAGGTTAGGTTCATTTGTATTTAATAGGGAAAGTATCTGTGCAATGGGCACTTCATTTCCAAAACCTTCTCCATTCATCCAATATAAAATTTGAAGAATTTCATCCTTCCAAAATAATGATCTCAATGACGACTTTTCGATTTCTTCCATTGATATTAGTTTAGTCAGCTACCATTCCATTTTTAAAGATTGTATCACCATGAAGGTACTTTAAAGTCATCTGATTTACACCACCATTATGAGCCAGTTGCTTTACCATTGAAATGATATCTGGAATGACATTCTCCATATCTTCTGTCCATTTTTCACCGGCTATTTCAGGGCCAGGTTCTACATCTATTATGTATACCTCCTCTTTCCAAACTTTGAAATATTCGCCTATTACCAATAGATTTTCCACTGAAATAACCCCCGTGGCAGCATCTCCTACACAGGCCTGAATCTGCTCTTCATCAGGCAATTTCCCCTTCCATTTAAACAGGCTTATTTCACCGATTTCCCTTCCTTTCCGTTCTACAGCACACAATATTATTACCCTTTCGAAGGGTGGGTTTTCGGCCTCAAACATTTGGACTACCGCCACAGGCCCCCAATTCAACTCATCCACCTTAACATGAGCGGGCCATTTCATCTCTTTTAAATGATGAAATAACATAGGAGGCATTGAATGATTGCCCAATACGTGGTAACCCACTGTACCTATCAAGGTCTTTTTACTCGATTCCACATGCACAGGTTGTTACTTCACGAGTCACTACATGATCAGAGTCATTCGCCATTATATGAGTAGTACAGGGCATGCAAGGATCAAAACTTCTGATTGCTCTGAGTATATCAATTCCCTTATAGTCCTCAGGGTTATCATACTTTTCAAGTATCGGTGTATTGAGTACTGCCTCTTCATA
>JAJCYL010000482.1 GCA_029262955.1 Cytophagales bacterium
GGCAGCCATTGTAGATGGGTTCAATTCACAGGCCCTTTGCATAGCTATGGCCCTTTTAAATACCAATTGCAGCCCATCTCTAAAACTTAAAGACTTATTGGCTACTAATGCTGAGAATTCTCCTAATGAATGACCAGCAACCATATCCGGTTCAAAGGTTGGGTTAATTAATGCCATTACAACAGAATGTAAAAAAATGGCAGGCTGGGTGACTTTAGTCTGTTTTAAGTCATCAGCTGTCCCTTCAAACATAGTATTCGTGAGATCGAAGCCCAGTATATCATTAGCTTCGAGCATTAATTGCCGGGCCTTTTCATTACTATCAAAAAGATCTTTGGCCATGCCTGGAAACTGGGCGCCTTGACCTGGAAATATGAAAGCCTTCATTCATTCTTCGTTGGTTGCAAGAGCAAAATTAATCCATTCCCCATATTCCAATGAAGTATTCCCCTATTATCGCAGCATGTGAACCCAACCTGTAATCTGTTGTTCAGCATTCGTTTCATCAAGCACATCAAATGTGACATCGGCTACATAATAATAAACACCTGACGGAAGCTCCGAACCGCTCTTAGACTGGCCTGTCCAATTGATCAAAACACTATTTTCGGTATCACTAGTAGAATCGTAATCAAAAACCTCGTTTCCATTCCTATCAAATACTTTTAATTTAACTGTCTGAACAAAACGAGGGCATAAACTCCTTTCAAAGTTTTCTCTATTGTTGTCAGTTGTAGTAAAAGGATGAAAAACGTCGTTTTGGCCATCATTATTTGGTGTAAACACGTTCGGTAGACGGTAGAATGGGCAATTGTCGTTACAGATCATTTCTGACAACTCACTTTCATTACCTGATCTGTCAACTGATGAAATTCTGTAGCAGCCCTTGTATGAAGAAAGATCCGAGTGAATGAACTCGGTGCCTACTACATTCCCAACTAGTTGCTCAGGAAGTACTCCATCCTCAGAAAAATAAATATTATAACTACGAATGTCATCATCGCATTCAAGTGCCTCGTCCACTTCCCAAATCAGTCTGTTACTAAAATCGCTAAATTCACAAACCTGATTGATTAGAAATTGCTCGCAACCAAAAGCCTCATCCACCACAAAAGAGACAGGTGTACAAGGTGCAATTTCATCATTTGGTTGAGCGCAGGCTATTTGCGAATTATTGATCAATGGCGCATTGATTGCTGGATTTCCATAGGAACCTTGGGTAGTAACGAAATAGCAATAGGTCTCCTCATCATCCAAAATCACGCCATCGTGAGTGCCGTCATCAAGGAATATAAAGCCGTTCAGATTCACATTAACCACTCCTAATTGAGTGAACGTATCCGGGGCTGCCGGGCTATTCCTGAAAACAAAATGGGAAGGAAAATCTTGTGTATTATTTGACCAGGGGACTTCAGCATCCCAGGTAAGTTCTATAGCGGATACAAGGGGAGTTGGTTCCAACCGTACTGTGGATGCAATTGCCGATGTGTCAACGGCCTGATTATTCACATCAAGTAAAATCACCTGGTAATTATAAGGCCGGGACTGTGTATTTAATGGATTTGCTGACGATCCTGAATCATTAAAAAATGTATTCGAAGTTTGCCCTAAACTTATATTCACCCCTTCATTAATCAAACCATCAGATCTCAAAATCTCATATTTATATGGAGGTGGGAATAAGGATTGATCTATTTCAAAGGGCTCTAACCATCTTACATTTATCACTCCTTCAACTTCATCTGTTTGTAACACAGATACGTTGGTTATTACAGGCGAATCTGCCAACATAATTGAACAAGCCTCATTTGAGACAAAACTCTCACCACTTGTTGGAGGACCGAACTCAGCTACTAAACGATAACAGTACTTAGCTCCGGGTGCCAGACCTTCACCAAAATTATTGTCTATATAACTTGTGTTTTGGATGTCAATAATGTCAATGAGTTCATACCCCGCATTAGCTGGCATTCCGGTAAGACAGCTATCTAACGAAATGTCAAAATTGTCTACCCTTCTCCAAACTTGCATGTTGGTGCCATTGTTACATTCATAGCTGTCCCAATCTAACTGAATTGCCTCTCCGGGTAGCACAGTGGTTATCAGGCCAGTTGGTGGTGGTGCTACAATTTGAATTTGCCATGTCTTGAAGTCTACCAGGCTAGGGCCAAAATTTTGAGGAGGTACGTCCGTCGCCTTTATCACCACACTATAAGGCCTTTGCCTAATATGGCTACAATTTGTTTGCCACTCAAACGTCATGAACGCGGGTGTAGTCATAGCAATAGGTGGATTTGGACTGAATAGTGCCTTTGATGTCGTAACCTCAAATGGCCCTCCAAATGCCTCCAATTCTATGTCATGACCATCCGGATCAATGGCTTCAATAATTTCTTCTATCCTGGTACCTGCAACTACGCACAAATCAGGAGGAGGAATAATTTCCGGAGGCTCATTATCGCTATCTTCGATAATAATCTGCATATCCCTGACTACAAACCCAAGATTTCTCCATTCTCCTGCAAATAATCTCCATTCCTCTATAACGAAAGCTACATTATACTCCCCCTCCTGACCGGGTGCATCCCAGACCAGGTCACCAGTTATAGCATCAATGGAAAAAGTTGGCGCACCGTTCGAAAGCGAATTACCTCGTGGGAAATTATTATAGAATTTGGGGTCGTTAGGATCTACATAATCAACCACACTTGAATCGGAAGCCTGCCTTGGGATAGTAAGCCGATAAGAAAGGCTGTCTCCATTAGCATCTACAGCACCTGGGTTATGGATAAATCTTGCACCAACTGCTCCTCTATCTACCGGTGGCACCGTCATAACCGGGCTATCATTTAGTCCAAAGATAGGATCGATTATAATTTGGGTCTCCACATAAAATGGAGTCTCCACCGAATTAAACATATTTAGTATGCCTTCATTCCGATTCTCTTCTCTATAGCCAATCGTTTGTACACCTGGTCCCTGAAAAGTGAACTCGACTGTAAATTCATTGTAAGAGATTTCGTCCCCTAGATCTATTTCAGTAACATCAAAATCTTGCAACTCCTGGCCTCCAATGAACAACACTCCACCCCCGAATTTGATGTCGGAACCGGTATCTCGATAGGCAATAACCTTTACTTCATAAGTAAGGCTTATGGTACTGATTCTTCTTACACGAATTTCGCTTGCCCTTATATGTGTTGCACTCAATTCATGCACACTCAGTAAGAATGCCAAAACGGAAACCCCAAATAACTTCAATAGTTTACTCACCCCTGACGAAAATATTTGAACAACTCTCTCAATTTAAATTCTCTACAACCCTATAAAGTACGAAATTTAGACCTCATTAACCGATAGTGTAGTGATAAGGATCGTATGATCTTTACTCTAATGGATTCAAATAACTTTGGGTGGAAGGTTGATGACTAATAAACAACAATTCCTCAAGTTCCCCTATGTTAACTTTTGTCTTACAAAAGTAACGATAGAGAAGCTTCTAAATTGAATACGAAAGAACATTTTCTGAGGGAGATAGATCCGATTTAAGTTCATCGTCGTTTATGGGCGGTTCTGTAACTAATTTCAAAGGAACTACACCGGCCCAAATATCCAGTTGATAATCTTCCGCCTCATCCTTTGGTGGGCCTGTTCTTATTTTCGATGATGCCTGATCAATCTCTAAGGCCAGGACAGATGTGGCCTTCAATTCTTTGCTATTTGGACCTCTTACTTCATCCCACCGACCCTTCATGATGTGTTCAGAAACAACAAATAAGGCATGTTCCTTTTCCTCATCGGACACTTCTGTGGCAGTACCAAATACCATCGCTGAACGATAATTCATTGAGTGGTGAAATGCAGACCGTGCTAATACTAATCCATCAAGGTGAGTAACGGTTATACAAACGGGAATGCCTTGTTTTAAATTAACTAACATTCGGCTTGTGGATGCTCCATGGAAATAAAGACGATTTTCCTCACGACCATATATCGTTGGAATGACAAAAGGTTGTCCTTCAACTACAAATCCCGCATGACAAATAAAGCCAGCATCCAAAACTTCATAAAGTGTGTCTTTATCATACGAGCCACGCTGTGGCACTCTTTTGACTTTATTTCTGGATGTTATAGGATATTCATTACTCATTTGCATCAACTTTTGTGTAAATAAAATATAGAGAGCTCATTCCACTCTATACCAACAATTAAAAGAGATAGGGGCCGGTTATTAAACTACTGACGGTAGAGATTGTATTAAATTCGAAAGCAAATGAAAATAGCCACAAGCCGGATACTATTAGAAACACACCCAAAACTTTGTTAAACCGCGAAATCACTGAGGTGGTGACAATACTCCTTAAACGGTTGGCCAAGTACGACTTGATTATATCTGAGGTATATACCATCACAATAATTCCTGAGAAAAACGAGAACTTATCAAAATGAGCATTGCCATAATCCACCTGTGCCAAACCAGCAACACCAATCCAGAAGACAAAAACGAATGGGTTTAAGAAATTAATTAACCATCCTTTTACTAAATACTTCAGGGCGTTACCATCCCATCCTACATCGTTGAATGCGCTTGTTTCTACTTTTCTGAAGAAAAGTACTAATCCGTATCCAAACATGATAACTCCACCACCTAAAGCCAGGAACAACTTGAATTCCTCGCTATTCAAAAATTGCGAAAGTCCGAACGACGCCAGGGCAACATAGAATGTGTCACTTAACATTACTCCCGTTGCTACAAGTATTGCCGTTCGAAATCCCCGTTGTAGGCTTGTTTGAATTATTGTAAAAAATACTGGCCCCATGGCAAGCATTAGTCCCATCCCAAAAAGCAATCCTTTAGCAAATGCCATTTCTCAGTACAAGTTTTTTTCTTTTAAGAAATTCTTCCAACTTTTCAGATTATCATTCTTGAGTACCCTTGGGAATTTATTCTGTCCACCAATTTTACCATTTTGCTTCATGTAGTCATAAAAGGTGGTCGGAGGAAGTGTTCTCACTTTGACCTCTTTCAGTGCAGAGCTCCTTTCTACTTTGTAATCATCGTTAAGCTCCATCAAACAAGCATCAAGTTTATCTCTAAAAAGGTCACTATTCACCTTTCCTTCCGCAGCAATGTACCACTCATGCGACCACAGAGTGCCACAAGGTTCTCCAGCCACAGTAAACTCATTAATTGGTAAATTCATATCCTGAGACACCATTTCTATCGCTCGATTCATGTTTTCGACTGATAAATGCTCCCCACAAAGACTTAAAAAATGTTTGGTTCTTCCCGTAATTATGATTTCAGATTCTTCTTTCGAAACAAATTTGATTGTATCACCAATGACATAACGCCAGGCACCTGCATTGGTAGAAAGTAAAAGAGCATATTCCTTATTCTCTTCAATTTCCTCAATCGATATGGTCTGGGGGTTTTCTTTCAAATTTCCATTGGAATCAAAATTCGAATCATTAAATGGGATGAATTCATAAAAAATACCATTGTTAAGAACAATCCGCATTGACCTGACATTAGCTCTTGCCTGAAAGGCAACAAAACCTTCAGAGGCCAGGTAAGTTTCCAAATAAATCATCGGTTTTGAAAAAAGCCTTTCAAAACTTTTTTTGTATGGCTCAAAAGAAACTCCGCCATTGACATATATGCTGAGATCCGGCCAGATATCATGGATACTTTTCAAATTATTTCGTTCGATAATTCGTTCAAGCATAATTTGTATCCAACCTGGTATGCCTACAATGATCCCAATTTTCCACTGTGGTGCCTTTTCAGCGATCTCATCAATTTTTCTATTCCAATCCGTATTCTGTGCGATCTTTCTTCCTGGTTTGTAGAAATGTTGGAACCAAAAGGGAAGTTGACTTGCCGTAATTCCAGACAAATCACCCTCAAAGTATGTTCCTTTGTGCATCAGATTGGTGCTCCCTCCCAGTAACAAAATCCCAGAGGTAAAAAGGGAGTCGTCAATATTATATTTCGATAAAGTTAGTATCTGTCGAATACTGGTTTTTTGTATCGACTTAATCATTTCCTGGGTGATTGGGATATGCTTTGAAGCAGATTCTGATGTTCCAGAGCTCAGAGCAAAATATTTGACTCTCCCCGGCCAACAAACGTTTCCCTTTCCCTCAAGGCACTTGTACCACCATTCGTCATGTATTTTATTATAATCGAAAATAGGTATCTGCTTCTTGAACAGCTCATAATATTGCTGGTCGGATGTTTTAAACCCTTTGAGGATCTGATTGAATTTATAGTGAGCACCGAATTCGGTACCTCTGGCGTGAATCAAGAGTTTTTGCAGCTCTGCCTTTTGTAGTTCACTGGCATTCGAATACTCTTGTTCAAGTGTCTCCCTGATTTTAATGCCCTTTTTTAAAAGGGTGCCTATAATCGCCATTTATTGCTGTAAGATCTTTTGCAAACTCTTAAAATTATGGATAAATACCCAGAATCAAATTGTGTTATATCTAATTTTGACATTGAAAGACAATCCAGGGAATTATGAGAGTACAAGCGAATCTGAAAAAGCTATCAGAAGAATTCAATTTATTGAATTGCTCACTTGTCGCTGTTAGTAAGACAAAACCTGTAGAGCTAATCTCAGAGGCATACGAAACGGGCCATAAAGATTTCGGAGAGAATAAGGTCCAGGATTTAGTTAGCAAGTACGAGGTCCTGCCAAAAGACATTAGATGGCATATGATAGGTCATCTGCAGCGCAATAAAGTGAAGTATATAGCTCCGTTTGTTCATTTGATTCATGGAATAGATTCTGAAAGATTACTAAGAGAGGTGAACAAGGAGGCAATAAAGAACAACCGTACCATTTCATGTCTGCTACAAGTTCATATTGCCGAGGAACAATCAAAATTTGGCTTTGATGAGTCAGAAATCAACGAGCTTATGAAATCCGGACGAATAAATGAGTACAGCCATGTGATGATTCAGGGAATGATGGGTATGGCTACTTTCACTCCAAATGAAGAGCAAATTCATCGAGAATTTGGTTCACTTAAGATGCTGTTTGACAAGGTAAAAGCCAACAACTCTCAGCCTAATTTAGAAATGATCACCCTGTCAATGGGGATGAGCGGAGATTATAAAATCGCAATTGCTGAAGGAAGTAATATGGTTAGAATCGGCACAGCCATATTTGGTGAGAGAAATACCCCCATACCGCAATAAAAAGAGGCCTCTTTCTCTTATATTAAGAAACTCTTACAGCCCTTCCAGGTCATCATCATGGCCAGCGCTGACCGGTGCGTGATCAGTTGGATAGTGGTGGTAAGAATGAATGGTTTTCTCTGTTTGCGACAATAACCATGCAGATACGATGAATGCCATATGTATTGCAATTTCTATTAAAATGCCATCAATTGAATCTCCTTGAATCGATCCTCTGATATCAATGAATGTTTTTAACAGGTGTACACCTGATATTGAGGCCAGAGATGTGGCTAATTTGATTTTTAGCATACCTGCATCAAGACCATCAAGCCATAAGGGCTTGTCTTCATTCTCATCAAGGTCAATGTGACTGGTGAAAATTGAATATCCACCAATGATGACCATCACTATTAAATTCATTACCATGGAGACGTCAACCAGTGCCAATACACTTAGCATAGCTTCACCCTCGGTAAATTTGTTGATGACCCCTTCCTCATCCGGAACTCCGATAAACATTCCCTGGTACATTACATACAATTCATGCATGAATTGATATAAGTAGAAAAATGTTCCGATAGCAAGGCCCATATACATTGGTGCCTGTACCCATCTACTCCAAAAAATGGTTCTTTCAAAAAAATTCTCGAACGATTTCAAAGGATCTGACATGTGATGTTTTTTAGGTTGAGTCTCCTATTTGGGTGTTTACAATGGTAATAATAATATTTTTTTGTGAATGGAGGCCCCTACAATTCAATTTTTCGGCACTAACTAAGACAATATGTTGCTCATTAATAAAGAACCCTGAATCGAATCGTCTCAGGTATCTTTTTAAGATCTTTCATCACTTCCTTGCTGTACTCTTTATTAATGTCTGTTATTACATACCCAATAGATTCATTGGTCTTCAAATATTGACCCAGAACGTTGATACTATGGTCGGCCAAAATATTATTGATTTTGGCAATAATGCCAGGAACATTATGGTGCAGATGTATAAAGCGGTGCGCCTCCTGGAAAGTCGGTAGCTGCAAATTTGGAAAGTTAACACTCAAATTTGTGCTCCCGGTATTTATATAATCCATTATTTTACCGGGAACAAATTCCGCGATATTTTCCTGGGCTTCCAGCGTGCTCCCGCCTATATGGGGAGTTAAAATTGTATTGGGCAGCGTTCTCAACGCTGACATAAACTCATCATTATTACTTTTTGGTTCCTCCGGATAAACATCGATAGCAACACCCCTTATTTTGCCTTTCACTATATTTTCATGAAGTATCGGAATATCCACAACATGACCGCGGCTTAAATTCAAGAAAATAACCCCCTCTTTCATAGCGTCAAACTCTTTCTTCCCAATGAGGTTTTTGTTTTCTGGCCTGCCATCAACATGAAGAGTAACGATATCTGATACTTTTAAGAGCTCATTTAGCGTATTACACTTCGTAGCATTACCTAGCCCCAAACGTTCCTCAACATCAAAATAATATACCTGTAAGCCCAATGATTCTGCTATCACAGATAATTGGGCACCAATATTACCATATCCAATAATTCCTAGTTTTTTACCGCGAATCTCAAAACTATTGATGGCCGACTTATCCCATCGCCCATCATGCATTTGCTTTATTTTATCCGGAAGATTTCTTATCAAAAAGATAATCTCTCCAATAGCCAATTCAACAACTGAGCGGGTGTTACTAAATGGGGCGTTAAAAACAGCAATTCCTTTTTCTAAGCATCCCTGTAGGTCAATTTGATTAGTCCCAATACAAAATGCGCCAACAGCCAGGAGCCTATTGGCATTTTCAAGAACCTTTGGAGTGATTTGAGTCTTTGACCTTATCCCGATTATTGAAACATCCTTAATTCTGTTAGCCAATTCATCCTCATCCATTCCTCCCTGGTGAATCTCCACTTGATATCCTTCATCTTTAAGTAGCTTAACACCATTTTCATGAATGTTTTCAAGCAACAGTACCTTTATACGGCTTTTGGGATATGAAAATGCCCGTTCCATTTGATTAACATACAATATTTCATCGAGATCGCGTGCAACATGATCCGCATTCTCCATAACTTTTTCTCTACTGACATTTTCTGTAAAAGCGAAAAATTTCTTGGCGAGACCCGCCTTCTTAATTTCATAATCGGTGTAACCGTCACCAATAACCATTACGTCTCCATCCAACCCGAGCGCTTTAACCTGCTCCGCCTTCCCATTATTAGTAGACATCAGGCTTTCCTCGTCAAAACCAATGATGTTGTTTTCATCATCAAACCTAAAAGTGTTTGCATGGACGTTTGAGGGTTTAATCCCATATTCCTCCACTATGGGGACGATGAATTCCTTAAACCCATTTGACAGGATGTACACCTTTTCGGGATATGAATCAAAAAATACCCTGTTCCTCATGAAAGACTCGGAAACTTTACCTTTCAATCGATCCACCAACTCCGGTAAATGCCCTTTATTCGCTTTAAGTAATTTCAGTCTTGCCTCTATTGATTCTTTTAAAGACATCCCACCGTCCATGCCATCATCGGTGATGTCTTTGATCTCTTGAAGAATACGTTCCTTATGAGGATTTTTATCTAAAGAAATTTCTCCCAAAACATCCAACGCCTCCACTCGGGTGAATGTGCTGTCAAAATCAATTACAAAGTACTTACTAACCGGTAGAGGCATAACTTCTTGTTTGAGGATGCAAAAGTAAATTATTGATCCACCAAAACCCCCAATCAATTAAAAATCAGAGAATATTTGACAATTTGTTAATAGAGCATTCGTGATGAATCTATTATTGTACGATTGTTAATGTCTACCACTTATCAATTCAATTTTCCTAACAATATTGCCTTTCGCTATATTGAAGACTTTTCACATTAACCCCTACAATGAACTTCTTCCAAAGTCTATTTAAGGCTGTAGTGCCTCAAGATTCTTTTTGGCGAGGCTGCACCTACGGTGTAGTTATTTTCACTCTTACAGTCGCAAGTATTGCCGGGTATCACTTTAGAACTGGTATTAATGCGGTGGTAATGGCATTAATATGGATGATACTAAGCTTTATTTCTTTATGGCTGATAATCCTTCTGATAAGATTGATTTTTCCATTCTTGGGAAAACTGCCGAAAACATACCTCTACATTCTTATATCAGCTTCAATTGTTCTATTGTCAATTAGATATTTTCGTTTCAACCTGCCTGACATTTTGTTCTACGCTGGTGGTGGCCTCTACCTAATTACAAATTCAATTTTGTTTGGATCGATTTGGGCGATGATTTTTGAAAAAGACAGACCAAAAAAGTTAAGCTATGCTCCTTTCCTAATTGTCCTCGTTGCAGCTCTAAATATTTACGCTGTTTATTGGTTTGTAAAAGAAGGAACAGATGAAAATCCTGTGGAATTCAAATTCCAAAATGGTACCAACCAAAATATCAGTCTAAAAGATCCTTCCGAGAAAGGGAACATCCCCATCACTTACTTCACTTATGGCAGCGGTACCGATCAAAGGAGGGAAGAATTTGAAACTGAGGTTAAATTTAAAGCACCAACAGTGGACGCTTCAATTTTACTCCCTGAATGGAAAGGTGATAAGGCTAAGTGGCGGCAACGATATTGGGGTTTTACGGTCAAAGAGTTTCCCCTGAATGGTCGTGTGTGGTTTCCAAAACGATCAGATCCCGCACCTTTGGTACTAATTGTACATGGAAATCACGCAATGGAACATCACTCTGACCCGGGCTACGCTTATTTAGGAGAACACCTGGCAAGTAAAGGTTTCATCACAGTTTCAATTGATGAAAACTTTGTCAATGGAACGTGGTCTGGAGACTTCCGTGGAAAAGAAATGCCAACTCGTGCATGGCTTCTACTCAAACATCTTGAAGTATGGAGAGATTGGAATAATGATGATAGTCATGAGCTTTTTGAAAAAATTGACATGGATAACATCATCTTAGCAGGACATTCACGTGGTGGTGAAGCAGTGCCCATTGCTGCTGCGTATAATTCCTTAAAGTATTTTCCGGATAACGCTATTCAAAAGTTCGATTTTAATTTCAATATCAAAGGAATTATTGCTATTGCTCCAACCGACAAGAGGTACGACCGCCGAATAGAACTTGAAAATATAAATTATCTATCACTGCAGGGTTCCTATGACAGTGATGAGGCCAGTTTTTTTGGTCTAAGACAATCTCAAAGAATAGCCTTCACTGATTCTAATAAATGGTTTAAATCAGGAGTTTATATTCACGGAGCAAATCACGGTCAATTCAATTCAATCTGGGGCAGAATGGACAGCGGGGCTCCTTGGAATTGGGTTCTCAATTTAAAACCAATCATACCTGGAGACGACCAGCTCAAATTGGCGAAAATATTTATTACTGGTTTCGCTGAAATTGTCTTCAATGGCAAGTCAGAATATTCACAGCTATTTACAGGCAG
>JAJCYL010000483.1 GCA_029262955.1 Cytophagales bacterium
TGAAATCCTCGATGATAACGTAGAATTTCATTCCCCATTTGTTTGGAAACCAAAGCGCGGAAAGGACACTGCTGCGTTTATTCTAAAGAACGTAGTCTCAATTCTTTCGGAATTTACCTATTCACGCGAATGGGTACTTGATAAAGACATGGCGCTAGAGTTTTCGGCAATGATCGGGGACCTCAATGTCAGGAGAATTGACCTGATAAAATTCAATGATCATGGCAAGATCGTACATTTCGAAGTGATGCTACGACCAGCTAATGCCCTTATGAGGGTAGGGAAAGAAATGTCAGCGAGAATCGAGCAGGCCGGTTTATCATGAGATAAGAAGAAATGTCTGTGATAATACCTGATTGCAGGAACTTAATTGTTAGACAATCGTAGATTAGTACTCAAAATTTATTTGCATGAAGAAGATATCCTATCTCATATTAATTGCGCTGGTAATAACCTCTTGTAAAGAAGAGCATTTGACTGATGCCAATTTAATTGTGAATAAAGCAATTGAAGCTCACGGTGGTGACAACTATGAAAATATTTCTGCAGAATTTGATTTCCGCAACAGGCACTATACGGTAGACAGAAGAGGTGGTAGACACGGCAAATTTACCTATACCAGAACCACTGAAGACAGTATTGGGACGCTAAAAGACGTACTCATCCAGGCCAAAAAGTTTACGCGATATTTAGATGGGAAAGAAGTTAGCATTTCAGAGGAGCGAAAAGCCGCTTTCACCAGCTCAGTTAATTCAGTGCTCTACTTCGCACTTTTGCCCTACCCTTTAAATGACGTTGCTGTCAAGAAAGAATTTCTTGGTGAGACCGAACTTGAAGGGAATACCTATTACAAAATCAAAGTAACATTCGGTAAGCAAGGTGGTGGTGAAGATTACGAGGATATATTCTGTTATTGGTTCAATAAAGAAACATTCACCATGGACTACATCGCTTATAGTTATGAAGAAAGCGACGGCTGGGGAACTAGGTTCAGGAAGGCAATTAATCGCACCGTCGTTGGTGGCATTATATTCCAGGACTACATTAATATGAAGGCCAAAAAAGAACTAGGATTACCTCCAGTTGAAGGCCATGATCGATTATTTATCGAAGGACAGCTTGAAGAACTTTCTCGCATTGAGAATACCAGTATCAAAGTTAAGTCTCGCGACGTCGCATCTTGATCACTCCCATTTACGTATTCCGCCAGAAATTTTCTGGTTTTAGAATTTTAGTGTGAAATTTGAGCTCGATAATTGGGAACATGAGTACTTACACCACAGAAATCACATCTGACCAAATACCTTCAGATAACCCCATCCATCAAAGGCTATTAAAGGCCTACTACCTGGCGGAACCTTATATCCATGGCTCTTTGCTTGAGTTAGGCTGTGGTGAAGGGAGAGGAGTAGAGATACTTGCGCCAAAATGTGACGAATATCTGGGTTTGGATAAGATTTCTGAGATAATATCAACCTTAAAAATTCAATTTCCTCACCTCCAATTTGAAGAATCAGTGTTCCCGCCGTTTCGATCTTTAAATGACAATGTGTATGATGTAATTGTAAGCTTTCAGGTGATTGAACACATCAAGGATGATGGAGAATTCTTAAAAGAGATTTACAGAGTTTTAAAGCCTGGAGGAAAAGTAATTATTACGACTCCCAATATTAAAAAAACACTAACCAGAAATCCCTGGCATATTCGTGAGTACACCCCAGATCAGTTATTTGACCTCACCAATTCAATTTTTGATAAGGTAGAAATGAAGGGAATAACCGGAAGTAAAAAATTGTGGGAGTATTATGAACAGAATAAAAAGTCTGTCGAAAGAATCACCCGGTTTGACATTTTGAATCTGCAGTATAGACTGCCAGCGCCTCTTCTACGCATCCCTTATGACATCTTGAATAGGGTTAACCGTAACAAACTTCAAAACCAGGATAATGATCTGGTATTGAGTATCAGCCAAGACGACTACTTACTAAGTGATAATCCGGATTCAAGCCTTGATTTATTTTGTGTCTTAGAAAAAGCCTCCAGTAATTTTTAAAGCAACTAGAATTTCAACTCATAGCTGAGCGAAGGAAAAGGCACGCCAATAACTGAAAGCTTAAAAGCCTGTGGTGGTGCACCAATAGTATCTTTAAAATAGACTGAAAAGGCATTCTGCCTGCCATAGAGGTTATAAACTGAGAACGTCCATGTTCCGGCGAAAATTTTCTTTCGTGCCGGTGATTCATATTGAAGTGACAGGTCCAATCGGTGGTAATCAGGAATTCTTCCTCCGTTTCGATCGTTGAAATAACCAATATTCTCACCTTGATAACTGAATTTACCATTTGGTAAGGTCACAGGACGACCAGAATTAAAGGTAAAGATGGTTGACAACGTCATGTAAGGACCCAGTCTATATCTGGTTACCAAGGTAAAATTGTGTGGCTTATCGAAATTTGAAGCATACCATCTGCCGTCATTAATTTTTTCAACATCAAGTGCACCATCTATTTTTCTTAAACTCCTGGAGTAGGTGTAACTAACCCATCCATTAAACCTTCCGTTTTTCTTTTTAAAAAAAGTCTCAACTCCATATGATTTTCCAATTCCAGTCAGTAATTCGGTCTCCAGGTGACTATTCAGGAACAAGTCTGCACCATCCTTATATTCCACCACATTCTCCCAGTCTTTGTAGTATCCTTCAATTGATGCTTCGAGCTGGCTACCCAGCAAATTTTTAAAAACACCCAAGGAGTACTGATCAACTATTTCAGGTTTGAGATAAGGGTCACTCAATTTCCAGGCATCTACAGGTGATATTGAAGTCGTATTCGAAATCAAATGGATGTACTGGTACATTCTGTTATAGCCTGCCTTTATAGATGTTCCTGCGCCCAATTTTAAGTTTAGGGAAGCTCTAGGTTCAACGCCGCTATAGGTTTGTATCACCTCTCCGTCTTCATATACAGTTTGGCCGGAGACATTTTCGACATCTCTTGCCAGTGACTGGTCATAGGAATTCAATACTGCCTCACCAAGTCTTCGGTAATTACTCCACCGAACTCCATAAGACACTGTAAGATTACTAAAGAGATCAAAATCATGCTGCAGAAATAAACCTGATTCAGTGGCTTTCTCCTTAGTTATTTTTTCAGGTTCAATGAATGCATCCTCAAAAGGCTTCAAAGAACCAAGATTTACAGTAAGCCACTTAGTCTGACCACCAACTTTTATGGTATGGTTGTCGATAGGTTTATAGGTCATTTCTACGCCTAATTGATTGTCAAGAATGCCAGATTTAAGATCAAATCCAGCGAAAGGAATGTCTGAAGTGATAGTGGATGAATAGTCGCTTTGAATTGCGGAAACTTGTAATGTTAGCTTCTCGCTCAGTTCAGAATTCCACTTAAACACCTGGGCAAGGTTTCGCCATTGATTAGTGGTGTCTCCGGCAAACCTAAACGAGTCGCTACTGTAATAAAGTGAATAGGAGACATCATTTTTCGGATTTATGGCATAATTCAAAAGCACGTTTCCGTCATAAAAAGAGGCCCGACTATTTCGCACATCTGCATCACCAGCTTTTCGTAACAACCAATTGGTATAAGAAGCCCTTCCCCCCAGCATAACTGACATCTTATCACGAATAATTGGACCACCGGCAGAGAATTTTGAAGACACCATACCCAAAGTTGCATCTCCAGACCAATTGGCCAAATTGCCGCGTTTATAAGCTATATCGACTACGGAAGATCCCCTGCCTCCATAATTGGCAGGAATTGCACCTTTGTAGAGAGTTACGTCTCTTATGATATTTGGGTTAAAAGCTGAGAAAAATCCAAACATATGAGAAGGGTTATAAAGAGGTGCTCCATCTACCAGAATCAGGTTTTGGTCGTAACCACCTCCACGAACATTGAATCCACCGGAAGCTTCTCCTGGCGAACTAACACCAGGCAAAAGAGTAAGAGCTTTCAATACATCGGCCTCACCAGCAAGAGGTGGCAGTGCCTTTATCGAAGCAATTGATAATACCTCTTTACCGACTTGTCTATTTACTGCATCAGTCCTGGCTCCACTTTGAACTACGACTTCATCTAGTTCAGTAACCTCTTCATTGAGCAGGAAATTGATTTTGGCTGGCCCAATGATGTTATACCTTTTGATTTCGGTCTGATAGCCGAGAGAACTAACACGTATAGTGTATAGTCCTTTATAGAGTGAGAGTTTAAAGTCCCCTTCCAGGTCTGTACTGGTGCCAATTTCTTGTTTTTCAATATAAATATTCGCCCCGGGTAGAAACTCACCTGAAAGGCCATCAATTACTTTACCCTTAATTTTATAAGGAAATTTACTGGTACGGGCCTGCACTCCTACAGTCGTTGGAGCATTACCAACTGTAGTAAACGGCTGGGGTGTTTGTTTGATTCTCTCAATCAAGGGAAAATCAATCCTGCCCTCACCAAAAACCCTAATCGTTGTTGTATCAGAATCGTACCCAAACAAACTTACCTGAAGCTCATAGGTACCCTTGTTCAGTGATAAGACGAAGTTTCCTTCTGAGTCAGATGTAATAGCAACATTCTGCTTTTCAAGGTAAATGTTGGCACCAGGTAAGGGTTGCTCCGTAGAGGCATTGAATATTTTACCCGAAATATTATAAGGAGGAATGGAGTCAGGACCGATGTAAACAATGTCCTGAGAAAATGCCTCAAATGTCCCTATCAGAACATATAACAAAAAAATTGTTATCCTCATTTTTGACCTTAAGGGGAATGCATTAATTAGGTTGTAACTAATCAATTTCTCATAACCTATTCCCCATACAGGGCTGAAAGTACTATTTCTTATTTTCAGCCAAAATAATAATACATGAAAAGTTCGTGAAAGAAACGTGAATAGACTGACAGATTAAGTCGTAGCCATTTCCATTACCGGGAATCTAAGTACAAATGTGGTGCCTTCATTAATTGTTGATTTCACAGTAATGCTCCCTTTATGCTTACGCATGATTTGTTTAGATAAGCTCAACCCAATGCCGGAACCACTCTTTTTTGTAGTGAAGAACGGAATGAAAATTTTCTTTAGGTCATCTTCATCAATTCCTGGTCCATTGTCTCCGATACTTATGAAGATGCCAGATTTCTCGTGATGTCCCGCCTTAATAATGATTGA
>JAJCYL010000484.1 GCA_029262955.1 Cytophagales bacterium
CAGGTCAAAATCTCATCGGATGTGATATGGAAAGCATGCCCGATTGCTTGTTGATGTCCCAGGAGTCCAACAAACCCCTTTGCAAAATCCTTGGCATGAGTTATTGTCCAGAGAGAATTGCCATCTCCCTGTATGATAATCTTTTTACCTTTTTTGATACGATCAACAACATTGTATTCTGTCCAACCTCCGATAGTGACTGGTATTACAGTCTCGTAAGTCAATGAAGGCCTGACGATTGTAATAGGAAATCCATCATTTCTGTAAGCCTGGTTAAGTAGATCCTCACAAGCAATTTTATCCCTTGAATATTGCCAAAATGGATTAGCCAAAGGAGTTGATTCAGTAATTATCGGATGTGAAACCGGTTTCTGATAGGCTGAAGCAGAGCTAATGAAAATATACTGACCGATCTTGCCCTTAAAAAGATCAATGTCTCGCTGAATTTCCTCCGGTGTAAACGCAATCCAATTCACTACCACATCCCAATTTTGATCGGCTAGTGTTCTTTTGATTTCATCGGTCTTGCTGATGTCCCCGGTGATCACGTTGGCTCCATCAATTGAAACGGGCCTGGTTCCCCTATTAAAGAGGGACAGCTCAATACCTTTCTCTAGAGCAAGTCTGCTACTTGCGGTGCTAATATTACCAGTGCCACCGATGAATAAGACTTTCATTACAGCAGGACGGAGTCATACACTTGTACTTTTTGCCATAAAGGCTCAGATTCTGCAATAAATTGCTTGTGAGCCGCATGGTCTTGATAAAAGTCCTGGTCTTTTTTATTCTCAAAACTTAGTATGAGGCTAAAGGTGTAAGAGCTGTCTATCACAGGTCTGCTGGTTGGGGCAGGTGATCCTATGTGCCGGCTTTTTATGACATCAACCTGATCAAGAAATCCATTCAGGCTATTAAGGAATTGTTTACGTGCATTGTCATTTTCAGGCTCTTTTAACCAGAAATAGACCACATGGAAGAAGTTACCAGTCATTTTATCGTGTGCTTTAGCTTTAGTAGATGACAACAAACCTAAGCTCATCGAGCCAAAAAGTGCCGTTGCTATCCCGAAAAATTTACGTCTTGTATTCATATTTAAAGATTTTTAGATTCAAGATAAGAGACTTTCAATCATGCCTTTTTTGAAGGATATTTATCTGTATATGGTGTGAGATTTTAGAGTCTAACAATCTTTTACTGATTCTAATAATCTACTTTGAATAACTAACAAATGCAATCGATTTACTGTCTGGTGACCAACTGGGTACATTAATTGTACCCTGACCTCCATAAAGGTAAGCAATTGTCCTGGGAGCTCCTCCTGAAACAGGCATTAACCTCAGCATCACTCGCTTATAAGTTGGATGTGAGTCAGGATCGATGTGTGTTGGGAATGAAATGAAGGCAATCCATTTGCCATCTGGGGAAATGTGAGGGAACCAGTCATTATATTCATCAAAGGTTACTTGTTCTTTATTCGAACCGTCTGGTTTCATCCGCCAGATCTGCATGGTTCCGGTTGGACTTGCATTATAATAAATAAATTGACCATCTGGCGTGTATTCCGGACCATCTGCATGCGACCCGGCATAGTTGGTCAGCTTCTTTTCATCTCCTCCATTGATTGAAATCTGATAGATGTCGTAGTTGTCTGCTTCTCTACGAGCAACGTAAAGGACATCTTTGTTGTTTGGTGCCCAGCCATGCCAATAGGAAGGCATTTTTATTGTCACTTGCTGAGGCTTTCCACCTTCGACGGGTAAAACATAAATAGTTGAACCGCCTCCTGGTACACCCTGAACATTATGACTTATGGCCAGGGTTTTCCCATTAAATGAGATGCCATGATCATTATTATTTTGATTGAGGTTTCCGGTATTCAACTTAGTCTTATTTTGCCCATCAACTTTGATGGTATAAATAGACCCATTCTCATTGAATAGTAATCTTTGGCCATCGGGCATCCAATTTGGAGCCTCAAATCTACTTTCAGAGGTGTGAATGACATTTCTCTTGCCATCAAAAACGCTCAATATCTCCATTCTTGAAGCAAGCCATCCATCCTGTCCGGGATTGTAATCATCAGCCACTGGTTTGTCGATCCTTACATTCCAAGTTTTGGCCTCCTCTATGATCTCTTCATTGTGCCCGTTAATAAAAATACCAGCATAAACTTCATCAGGCATATCCCTCATTACTTTTTTACCGATTGTTTGAAGAGGTTCTCCCCAAAGTGCAGCCTTCATGGTTACGCGCTTGCCTTGCCGTTCTAATTGCAGAATTTGATAGTTCTTTTTCGGTGCAAATACCTGGTCTTGAGGATCACGCATGTGCGCCCCTTTCAATTCCCTCCATTGGAGGACGGTGAGGCCGTCACCATGAAGAGTTGCGCTTACGTGAGGTGAATTGTCGTCCAGCGTTTCTCGAATCATCCAACCGATTTTGCGATGAGGGTCAACACCTTCACTAATGAATTCGAAGTTTGCAGTTAAAATGAAATCACCCGATAACTTCTTATAAGCATATTGAAATTCATCTCTTCCAAACCAAATGTTATATCCACTTCCTTTTAAGCTGTAAACCTGGTCCGATTCTTTATATGTGGTAGAGCCCTCTTTCTTGGGGTTGCCAATGTCCATACTGGCTTCAAATACACCAAGTCTATTCTGTCCATGAGCTACGACCATGAGCGTAAGTGTTGCAATTACAAGGGTTAGAAACTTCATAATGTTTTGGGTTGAAGATGATCAATCTGAAAGAATTTTCTCTATACCTTCCAATTCATCTGATGACAAGTCAATGTTGTTTATTATTTCCAAATTGGCATAGAGCTGTTCGAGTTTACTTACCCCTATAAGCACAGAAGTGACCGTATTTCGCAATACCCAGATTAATGCCAATTGAGCCAAAGTTTGACCCCGATTGGCTGCAATCTCATTGAGCTGTTTCGCTTTTCCTATTCTTGCTGGGGATACTTCATCCTCTTGTAAGAAGCCATGCGATTTCGCTGCTCGTGAATCTTCAGGTATTCCTTTAAGGTATCTATCAGTTAGCAATCCCTGTGCAAGTGGTGAAAAAGCAATTGATCCCATCCCTTCCTCATCCAAGACATCAAAAAGCTTTTCTTCCTCTGTCCATCTGACAAACATGGAATATTTGGGTTGGTGAATTAAACACCTCACACCCATTTCCTTTAGAATCCTTGTAGCCTCTTTAGTTTCAGAAGCGCTATAATTTGAGAGGCCGACATAGAGTGCTTTTCCTTGTTTGATTGCCTGATAAAGTGCTTCCATGGTTTCTTCCATTGGAGTATCTGGATCTGGTCTATGTGAGTAGAAAATGTCTACATACTCAAGGCCCATCCGCTTAAGGCTTTGATCTAGACTTGCTAAAAGATATTTTTTTGAGCCCCATTCTCCATAGGGTCCGGGCCACATCAGATAACCTGCTTTGGTAGATATGATCAATTCATCACGATATGATTTGAAATCCTTTGTCAATATTTGACCAAAAAATTCCTCCGCCGAACCAGGAGGGGGGCCATAATTATTAGCCAGATCGAAATGAGTTATCCCGGCATCAAAAGCTTTATGAACGATTTCGCGGCCCTTTCCAAAAATGTCAACTCCTCCGAAGTTATGCCATAACCCAAGAGAAATGATTGGAAGCTTAATCCCACTTCTTCCACATCGACGATAGATCATTTTGTCATATCGATTTTCTTCTGCTAAATAACTCATTGAATACTTAATTAAGGTTAAACACTTACGACAATAGACTAATGTAATGAAGTGACATGAAAGATGATATTATTCATTCAAAGATGATATTTATGTTATTTAGTAGAAGGCGTTATTATCCCAAATAGGTGAGGGGTTTATTGCAGCAGACCAGATGAAAAATTTTTAGGGTAGTAAACCTGACAATTATTTGCATTTTTAAAAACCTTCTTGTCTGGCAATGACTATATTTCGATTGTATGACCAAGACTCAGGAGCTTTTTGCAAAAATCAAGAGATGCTCGATCTGTGCTGCTCATCTTCCTTTAGGTCCAAATCCGATTTTTCAAGCAAATCCTAAAGCCAAAATCATCATCATTGGACAAGCTCCGGGTAAGAAAGTTCATGAAACCAGCATTCCCTGGGATGACCCAAGCGGCAAAAACTTGCGGAAATGGTTGGGCGTTTCAGAGGAAATATTCTATAGCCACCAAATTGCCTTGATGCCCATGGGGTTTTGTTATCCTGGAAAGGGCAAATCGGGGGACCTACCTCCAAGGCCTGAGTGCGCACCCGAATGGCATGACCTTTTACTGAAACAAATGCCAGAAATCCAGCTAACCTTACTTATTGGCCAATATGCGCAGGCCTACTACCTGCGAGATGACATCAAACAAAGCCTTACGGAAACAGTTCAAGCTTATAAAGACTATAAATCAAACGTTATTCCGTTGCCACATCCTTCTCCCAGAAACAGGTTTTGGATGGCGAAAAATCCATGGTTCGAATCGGAAGTGATTCCGTATTTACAGCTCAACGTGAAAGAATTGCTTAAAATTTCATCTCATAACTGATCGATGGCAATGGTGCTCCAACCACTGCAACCTTAAACGCCTGTGGTGGTGCTCCCGGGGTGTCTTTGAAGAATACCGAAAAAGCATTCTCCCTTCCATAAATATTATA
>JAJCYL010000485.1 GCA_029262955.1 Cytophagales bacterium
TCTTTGAGGTAAATAAGATCTTTCTTTATTGCCATTGCTGATCTTACATATGTTGCTGAGAGAACAGCTTTTTTGCTTCCGAACATTGAAGTCCATAGCATGTGAAAAATAGTCGACAACCCTGCGGCATCCAGATAAATACCTTCTTCCTTTAGCGAGCCTTTGCAAAGTGGAAAAGACCGCTTACCTACTGTATCAAAAATAATGTCGTAGGTCTTATTGTTTTCGGTAAAATCCTTTTTAGTGTAATCAATGACTATATCCGCTCCCAGAGACTTCACCATTTCTAGATTTGTGGTACTGCACACTCCGGTGACTTCTGCACCAAAGTGCTTCGCAATTTGTATCGAAGCTGTGCCCACCGACCCGGAGGCGCCATAGATAAGGACTTTTTGTCTATTCTGAATACGTCCCTTATTTCTAAGAAAATTTAGGGCTGTTAATCCTCCTTCAATAAGAGCTACGGATTCCTCGTAAGTCGTATTTGTAGGTTTTGGGATTAGAGCAGCATCTTCGGATAGACATTTGTATTCGGCATTAGCTCCAAGGGACATTCCCGTAAGCCCGAAAACTTGGTCCCCTCCTTTAAATAGCTTTACATCTTTGCCGATGGCTTCAACTTCCCCGGCGAACTCCATACCAAGTATGTTATTTTTGGGTTTTGTGAGGCCACTAAATAATCTTGTGAAAAATGGTTCGCCTTTTCGACCATGAAGGCCAGCTGCTGTTACAGTTGCGGAATGAATCTTTATTAATACTTCATTATTTTTTGGAACAGGTTTTTCTATCTCTTGAAGCTGTAGCACATCCGGTGCTCCGTATTTGGCACATACAATTGCCTTCATTTTTTTTCTCTTCACGCATGTATGACGATTTCATATCCGGATTGTTACAAGGAATATTGAACATCCCCTTTTTAGTTGTTGATATCAAGATAGCATAGACAAAGTTACGATATCGGCATTAAGTGAATTGCCTAATCTCACAAAAGTCGATTAATTAAGAAAGAGACATAGTTAAAAAAGCAGGAATCCGGAAGGGGAGAGCTGAGTTAATTTAAACACAGCGTTTCTTAGAGCTACTTTGGTAACTTACCTTCAAGACTCATTATAAGAGCGTCGAGTTTGATATGAATGTTTGACAAATATTCCTTTTCTGGTGTTTCTTTAGTCCACCCCTTGTGTAGAGCAATCAGATAGAAGAATTTACCTAAGTATGACTTTGGCTTAGAAGGAATTTTATATTGAATGATCTCATACACTTTTCCAGCGGAAAACTCATCCTCAATTTCTATCGAATTATTGTCCATTGATTTTCGAATAGTATCACTCCACTTTAGGAATCTTGATTCATCGAAGTTGTCCAGTAAGTATTGTGCCTCGTTCCTAAGTACTTTAAGTAATGTCAAGAATGCCTCTGAAGCCATTAAATATAATTCAATATCAACCTGAAATTGAATAATAGAAGATTTTTGATTAGCACGACTGCGAGTTAAATAAACACCCATGAATTAAGGGAATTCACCAACAGGCATGAAAGTCGTTTACAATAGTGAACTAAACCAGTAAACGCTATGTCAGTGATAGAATTCCCTCAGATAATTGAACGAGGCTGTGGCCTTGATGTTCACCAGCAGAATGTGGTTGCCACTATCCGCGGCAAAGATATTGAGCTAACAACACGAACTTTTGGCACTTTCACCTCGGAGTTAGAGCAGTTGACTTGTTGGCTGCAAAACAACGGAATTACCCACGTGGCAATGGAGAGCACCGGAGTGTATTGGAAGCCCGTTTACTATGTTTTAGAGCCTTTCTTCGAAATCTTATTAGTTAATGCACGTCATATCAAGAATGTACCTGGACATAAGACCGACAAGAAGGACTCAGAATGGATTGCCAAATTATTGCTAAGTGGTCTATTGAAGGGAAGCTTCATCCCTGACCAAACTACCCGTGAATTAAGGGCGTTACAGCGTCACAGAAAGAAGTTGATCCACCGGCGCACAATGGAAAAAAACAGACTACAAAATGTACTGGAAGATGCCAACATCAAGCTTGGCTCTGTAGTTAGTGATGTCTTTGGGAAGAGTGGAGTGGCTATTATCGAGTGCCTATCCCAAGGCCAAACCGATCCTGTCGTATTAGCGAACTTGGCCAAGGGTAGCCTTGTCAGAAAGAAAGATCAATTACTCTTAGCTCTTCATGGCAGGTTTTCAGAGCACCATCGCTTCATGCTCGAACTTATTATGGACACCATTCATCAAATCGATGCAACCATCGATAGGGTAGAACAACGAATTGACACCTATCTTGATCAGATGAGCCTGGAGGTGAGTTTACTGCAAACCATTCCCGGCGTATCCAAACAGGTGGCAACAGGCATCCTGGCAGAAATTGGTACTGATATGTCTAAATTCACTTCCCACAAACATCTAGCATCATGGACAGGAGTATGTCCTGGCAACAATGAGAGTGCAGGAAAGAAAAGATCCTCAAGAGTGACTCAGGGGAACAAGTACCTGAAGACATCTCTCATTGAGGCTGCATGGTCTGTGAGCCATACTAAGGACACACATCTTACCTACAAATACCATGTGATATCATCCAGAAGGGGCAGGAAAAGAGCTGCCATGGCTATTGGTCATAAAATACTGACGGCTGCGTATTTCATACTCCGGGATAAAACGGCTTATGCCGAGCCCTCAATGAGCCAAGAAGTATTACAGAAGAAAAAAGAAATACAAATTGCCAGGCTTCAGAAGCGGCTTGACAAACTAAAAATATCAGCGTCCAACAATTAAAGGTCGTGCGTTTTATGGTGGTTCTAACCCCGATAAATAAACTGATATCAGACGCTAAGCACCAACAGTTGTGACCTAGAGCACGTAGAAAAAACTTTTCTCTTAAGTAAAAAGCTTAACGATCCGTTCAGTACATGGGGTATTCAAGACTTTCAGAAAAAAACGCAAATTTTTCTATGTACGAACCAACCTTTTACTTCCACGAAATCACTAATAGTATGTTACCGAACACTTTAAAGTGAACTTATAGAAAACGTATCAAAAAAATATGAAAGAAAATAAAGGATGCATTATCCCGACTATACGATACAAAAATGCCCGAACAGCAATTGACTGGCTATGCAACGCATTCGGATTTGAAACTCACCTCAGAGTCGAAGGAGAGAATAATACTATTGCGCACGCACAACTGACATATGGTAATTCTATGATTATGCTAAGTTCTGAAAATGAAAAACGAATATGGAAAACTGGTAAAAACGCCCGAAAGCCTCAACGGAAATAACACTCAAGCACTTTATATTGTAGTCGAGAAAATTGATGAACATTATGAAAAGGCAGTTGCTGCGGGAGCAAAAATTCTAATAGAAATTAAAGATGAAGAATACGGTGGACGAGGCTATACATGCAAGGATACTGAAGAATATATATGGAGCTTTGGTTCATACGACCCATGGACTGAAAACGAATAAATGGTAAGTTTAGAAACAGAGTACCGACTTACCCGAATTTTTTGAGTTTCAGATTAAAACTTTAATTCAGCATGTATCCGTTTCAGAGCACTGCCTGAATTGAACGGTAGAGTAGGGGAGTTAATTAAAACGCATGTTTGTTCTTTACATCTTCTGGACTCAATTGATACGCCTTCTTTATATGTCGTTTTTGAGCAAAAGTATACTATCATTGATGGTTCCCCTATTCGCTTCAGGGGCGTAGTTTAGAGCAGTCTCGAAGGCCTCGAGGGCTTCGTTCTTTTTATTCATGCCTATCAAAGCTTTTCCTCTATTGAAATGTGCTCTCCAAAACTTACTGTCTTTCTTGAGCGCCTGTTGAAAAATAATCTCGGCATTTTTAAAGTCCTTTTGATTGAGAAACCTTCGCCCGTATCGTTCCAAATATATTGCATTCCCCACTTCAATAGCCCTAGCTATTGTCTTTTCGGCCCCTTCTTCATCCCCAAGTTGACGTAATAATTTTGCCTTCACATCAAGGTTCGAGAAATTCTCCTGCATCTCAATTGAGTGTTCAACCCATTGAAGAGCCTCTTTTGTATTTATCTCATATTGTGCGCAGTAATCAGCAGCCTGGTTCCAGCTAAACCATTCCCAGTAAGCATCGGAACGCAGTTGTTTTCTAATATTGTCCAGAGCGATACTATCAATGTCAAGACTCAAATCGAATTTAGCCCGCTTGTTCGCCCAGGTTAGAACAATAGAGAGCTTTCCCCGTTCTCTTTTGTGAAAGTCGAAACTCATCCAATCTCTTGACTCCGGAGCGTCTTCTACCGGCACGACTATGCGTAAAACATCTTCCTTATCGTCATAAAAAAAACTCCCCCAGGATGTATGATTTTTAGAGAAAATGAAAGTCCATTGGTCTTTCTCGGGAAGCAAGTGCAAGCCGTAACTACCTGCAGCAAGCTCCAGCCCTTCAATCTTCACGTCATCAGTGATTGTAAAGACTGTATTTTCATTGGCACCAGCTCTCCATACTTTCCCATAGGGAACAAGGGCTCCCCACACTTCTCTTCCCTTTGCTCCCGGACTGTGATAATTTATTGTAATGTCAGAATAACCAATGCGTTGCGTGATCATTGACTCTTGACTTTTGTCGGGCAAAGTGAGAGGATTATGGATATTAAAATGCTGAGCGTGCACTTTTGAAAGTGAGATGGGGACGGTTAAGAGCAGTAGTATGCTACATGATAATAATTTCATTATAAGGATTTTTTTTGATTTCAAACAGTTCAGCAAATTACTCGTGCTAAACCTCTTTTTACAAAAAAAAAGGGATGTACATTGGCCATATACGGATTAAGTTTAAGTCCGGTTATCCAATATGTAATACTTAAGATATTGGTTTAGGTAGGTAGAACAGGGTGATGGAGAGTTAAATAAACGCACATTAAACTAAACTATAGAAATTTTATGGGAGAGATCAGGAGAGGGGTTCCGGTTATCTGGCGACCTCAATTAATGAACCGCTGGGAGAACTTTTTATTCAAAATAGGATCATTTGATAGAAATGGCCATCAACTTAATTGTACCTGCTGTATTTTTATTAGCTAAAGAAGGTTATTCAGGTCTTGTCTTCCAATTATAGCCATAATTTCTACTATGTCATTATTTACTTTGAAGTAGATGCTATCAGAACCACAGACACAGCGTCTGTATCCAGTTTTTATAAAATCAACTGATTCAAATGAAAATGGTCGTTGAGCTATAATATCAAAATATTCGAAAAATGTATCAAAGTACTTGTCAGCTTGTTTCGTTCCAAACGTCTTGATTCCGTAATGATGAATTCTTATTAAATCTTCTTTAGCTACATTACTTAATTTGTATTTAGCCATTAAGTAACGATTTTGATTTTGCTAATATTTGTTCTTTACTATCATTGGTGAATCCACTATTTTCAGCTCCATCCAATTTTGAACCTATCCAGTCAATTTGTCTTTGTTGCTTTCTAGCTTGTCTTACTAAATCGTTTACAAGTTCACTCTTGCTGGAATACTCTTTATTATCAACTTGATTTTTTAACCACTCATCATTTGGTTGTGTGAATGAAATACTTTGCCGTGCCATAATATTATATTTGGTGTAAAATTACACCATAAATGCATCATGGCAAAAAATACGAGCATAAGAGAGAGTATTCCCAGAAACTCAGCAGACGATAATGGTGCTGATTTATTCGTGCCATTTAAAATGGTAAAACCTTATCCAAATGAAGTCATAAGGAGTGAAAACGTTTTGAATTAATTCCTATCACCTGCTGCAATTTACTATCGTGGTCAATATTGTAGCAACCCTCTTACTGGGCCAAATATGAGCATAACGGAAGGCGGTCGCTTGTTAGGCAGGTATGCCCAAAAGAACCTTGTTTTATAATTCAATAGTTGCTTTTCTCCTAAATTTCTTGTACTCCCCTGCTTCAACATACCCTAACTGATTGGTGTGAAACCAAGTTCTTTCAACTTGAATTGAATCATGATTAATATGTGTGTGTCCAGATATCCAGTGATCTATTTTATATTTCCTAACCAGCCCTGTTAGATCAACATGGAAGGCTTCTGACAAATCAAAAGTGAATTGTGGATAATCCTTAATAAATGTTTTTGGATATGGTACATGATGTGAAACAATAACTGTCTTCCCTTCAAATCCCTGCTTAAGTGTTTCTTCAAGAAACGCCCTGCACTTTGAATGAGATTCATTGTACTCTTTAATTGTAAGGGATAGATTGGAATTAGCATTATAACGGCATAGATGAAAGTCAGCTAATCCCCTACGAATATTAAATTCCTGTTCAGCACTTATACTTGTGAATAGAGTTGTAAAAATAAAACGAATATTATCGATGATAATCGTTTTGTTGTTCAAGTAGCGGATATTATCCCTAACCTTTTTTTCCATCGAATTAAAGATGTTTTCAATAGGATAATGCTTGTTATAAAATTCATGGTTTCCAGCAATGATGTAAACATCTTTGAATTGATCAGACCACAAATCAAATAATGGGTCTGACAGCATTCTTTTTGTGAGGTATGTAATATCTCCGCCAAGAATTAAAATATCTGCAATCGGCTCAATAGGATATTTCTCTATATATGCCTTATTCAAAGCAAATTCAAGATGGAGGTCAGATGCGTATTGTATTTTCAAGATACTAGGACTTTCTGTATCCTGGTAAGATACCAACGTATACACAAAGATTTGCTGAAAGGTTTTGTGAGACCCTCAATCTTCTCTGCCAATTATGGCCATTAACACTTTCTACTCTACAAGTTTTACTGACGCCTGAATTGAAGGACAGAGTAGGGCGATTAAATATAACGCAGCTTTCTTTGGCACTTTTCATTTGCAGAGTCTTTTGTTGTACCTATGCTGTACCTAAATGCAAAAGACCGTTAAAAAACGGCCTTTTTGAGTAGCGAGAAGGGGAGTTGAACCCCTGACCTCAGGGTTATGAATCCTGCGCTCTAACCAACTGAGCTACCTCGCCAGGTTATTGTGGGTAACCTCCGATAATTATCGGGATGAACCGATCACCATTTGGGTGTGCAAAACTAAATAATTATTGATGAATTGGGGAATAAACCTCCAGTGTTTGCTCCAAAAAGATATGGCAATATAAATTACGACTTCTTCATTGGTAATAGATAACCTTGGTGGTTTAGCTATTGCTTCTTTTTCGCGCCGCCCATGTCTTGTAAAATGGTATTAACGAGCCAAAGAATTAGGCTAAATCCCAACGCCCACCAGAATCCATCCACACGGAAGCCAGAAACCAGCCAGTCAGCAACTAAAATTATTAATGCATTAACTACCAGAATAAATAGACCTAATGTGAAAATTGTAGCTGGGATAGTCAGTATGATTAGCAGTGGTTTGAGCGTTACATTCAAGACGGCTAACACCGCTCCAAGGATCACTGCCGTCAGGAAAGAGTCAACCTCTACACCCGGCAGTAGATAAGACGAAATAACCACGGCAAGAGCCGTGATTAACAATTTTATCATGAAATTCATACACTCGTATATATAGGATATTTGTTGGGTGTAAACTACCCAAACTTGTTGATAGGCCTTAAAAATATCAGAAAGCCTCACACCGTATAGTTTGGCTACCTGGTCATCCCTTGCATTGAAAAAGTAATCGAAATATTTCGCATTATTCAAGTGCTGCAATGGATCACAGTCTTGAAATCGGATAATTACTTTTGAAGTCGTCTCCTTTGGATACGCCTTATTAGGATCGATATGAAACATTAAACTTTAGTTATTCAAAACTTCCTCTTCTTTTGGAGCTGCCAATGCTGGGAGTCCTTTTTGCTGGAATAGGTTATTGAATTCCTTCACGTCCTTATTGATTATTTCCTGATAGACTCGTTTATACTCAATCCACTGATCTCCCAGATCCTGGAATCGTTGCTTATATCCATCGGGTATGCTTGGGTCGTAGGTGTCCAGGTTGTTTCGAATATAAAAAAATTCAGAATTAAGCCCTGCAGGCCAGTTTAAAGCATCCTGAAAGCCCTTCTGTCTTTTTTCGATCACCTTACCTTCCCATGCGTCAATCTTTTTCTTTAATGCCTCTCCAGCTTCAACTAAATCCTCAACATTTGTCTCTCCTTTATATTGTTCATTAATTGACTGGACTTGTTTTCCGAGTTTTATTGACATATTAATAGACTCATGCATTTCCGCTATTTGATCTTCAATATTCTGAATCAGATTTTGCTGAGCAGCCCATTGTTGCTCAGATATCGACAGGTGTGGAGGAGGTAACAATTTGATATCAACTTCCGCGGTCTCGTCACCATAAGTCATCCTTGCTTTGTAGTTGCCAGGTGCCACCCGATGACCTCTATAATCGCCGCCAAGCACAAAGACATCAGGTACTTTTGGAATGGCCTTTGTTCTGAAATTCCAGGAAAATCTATTGATCCCCTTGTTTACAGGTAATTTTTCAGTATTGGCCGTGGCGAGATTGCCCCGGCCTCCCTGTGCAGCGCTATTGTTATCATCCAAAATCTCATCGAATTTCCGAATAACCTGTCCCTGTTCATTTAATATCTCCAAAGTGATTTTATCACCTTCTTTAAAATCCTCAAGATAATAGTCCAATAGAACTCCCTCAGGAGGATTTTCTCCAAAGGCATGTTCCGTAATGAGGAAAAATGGAGGGGCTCCAAATATGCGATAATGCGCCTTTGGTTCATAGAGTTCCATTTTCTTCCCAGCAAAATTACCCTTTGACTGTTGAATGGCTGATAGGTCGTCTAAAACCCAAAAGGATCTGCCCGCCGTAGCAATTGCCAGGTCATTATCCCTCGAAACCATATCTGTAATCGGAACTACCGGGAGGTTTAGTTGCAACCTATTGAAGGTTCTGCCACCATTGAAAGAGATATAAAAACCTCTTTCAGCTCCTGCGTAAAGTATATCTTTTGTTATGGCATCTTCTCTTACAACTTTAAAGAAATCGTCCTTATCAATGTCATTACCAATTTTTGACCAGGTAGCTCCATAATCAGTTGATTTGTAACTGTAGTTCTTGTAGTCATTAAATTTATATCTTGTAGAAGCAAAATAGACAGTCGCCGGATCATGTGGCGATACCTCTATTGAATGGATCATGGTTTCTGGCAATCCAGCCGGAGTAATATTATCCCAATTTTTACCGCCGTCTCTGGTTATATGCATTAACCCTCCATCGCTGCCAGTGTAAATCACTCCTTCCTGATGTGGAGATTCAGCTACATAGTAAATTGTATTGTAGTTCTCACCGCCTGCACCTTCATTGGTAAATGGGCCACCGCCTTCTCGCTGCTTGTCCTCTTCGTCACGGGTTAAATCCGGACTAATTGGATCCCACTTCAAGCCACCGTTTGTGCTTTTGAACAACACATTGCCACCATAGTACATAACCTTCGGATTGTGTGGAGAGTTGATCAGGGGTGCGTTCCAATTGAATCGATATTTCATGTCTTTGGCTTCATAACCCAAATTTGTCATTGGATAGGGCATGATATCTTTGCCTTCCATTGTTTTTATGTCTAAGAGACTGATACGGCCATTGAAGCAATCTCCATATAGAACTCTTGGATTTGCCGGATCGTCAAACGCAATAGCTGCGCTTTCACAACCGGGGCCGTTAAACCAATCCCTGGTGATAATGCCATAGCCATTAGTCTTGGTGGGTATTGCGACGGACATATTATCTTGTTGACCCCCATATACCCAGTAGGGTATCTGCCTGTCTGCCGTAATTCTATAAAATTGTGCTGTTGCCTGGTTGTTAAAGGTCGACCATACCTTTCCTTTGTCAAACGAAATAGTACCTCCACCATCTTCTGCCATGGCAATATTGTTGCTGTTTGCCGGGTTAATATATAATTCGTGACAGTCTCCGTGGATGACCCTCATGTTCTCAAATGTTTTGCCACCATCAATCGATCGCATCAATGGCGCATTGAGTGCATAGACCACATTTTCATCATTAGGATCAGCGAATACCTCCATGTAATACCAGGACCGGGCAGTGATTATTTGATTATTGGACATCAATTTCCAATTCATACCTCCATCATCTGACCGGTACAAACCCGCTTTGGACTTCTCAGATTCAACCAAAGCAAATACCCTGTCAGGGTTGGCTCGGGATACCGATAAACCAATTTTACCCATTTCATCAGGTAAACCTTTAACAATCTTTGTCCATGTTTCTCCGCTATCTGTTGATTTGAAGACTACTGACCCGGGTCCACCGCTTTCTACTTTCCACGGGTATCTCCTATGTTGCCATGTAGCGGCATATAAAACTCTTGGGTTGGTCATGTCCATGCTAATACTTGAGACGCCACTATTCTCATCCATGAAAAGCGTTTTAGTCCATGTCTGCCCCCCATCTGTAGACTTATATACACCTCGATCAGGACTTGGCCCATGGACTGCTCCTTGTGCACCTATATATACTATGTCAGGATTGGTTGGATGTATCACCACATCAGAGATATGACGCGTTTTTTCTAACCCAACATTGGTCCAGGTTTTTCCAGCATCGACCGACTTATAGACCCCATCACCATAAGAAGTCATCACACCACGGACGGCATGTTCACCTGTTCCGACATAAATGACATTTGGATCTGATTCACTGACACCAATATCCCCGATGGAGCCAACCTTGAAGAAACCATCTGAAATATTTTTCCAGTTATACCCGGCGTCTTCTGTTTTCCAAACCCCTCCTCCGGTATATCCCGCATAATAAATTCTGTCGTTGCCAACAACACCGGTGATGCTGTTTGCTCTTCCTCCTCTATGAGGTCCGATGTTCCTCCACTTCAATCCCTGAAATACTTCAGGGTTCCAATTGGATTGTGGCGATTGCGTATTATTTCTCGACCTTCTTTGACCATCAGTTGAACTGTAGGTAAGCAATAGAATCGAAAGCAGTAGTAAGGTTAAATTCTTCATAATGATTGTATTAGAATCCTTAGTTAAGGAATTCTGTTTGTATTTCCAATCGCTGTGTGATGAACTAAGAGATTACTCGGATTCGCGGAACCATTCTGCATACATTGGGTAGTTACGGGCCGTTCGACCAATCATTTCCTTAGTCCTCTCATCAATTTTCTTTACTTGCTTAGCAGGGACACCGGCATAAATAGTTCCGGGAGGAACTTCGGTGTTTTCCAATACTACTGCGCCTGCGGCAATGATAGAACCTTCGTGAACAACAGCATTATCCATGACAATTGCTCCCATGCCTACCAATACATTATCTTTCAGTGTACACCCATGAACCAGCGCATTATGGCCTATAGAAACATTGTTACCGATGATGGTTTTAGTTTTTTCATAGGTACAATGAATTACGGCTCCATCCTGAATATTGACGTTGTTACCAACCGTAATCGTATTGACGTCTCCCCGGACAATGGCGCCAAACCAGACGGTGCAGTTTGTTCCCAAGTTGACCTCACCTACAATTGTTGCATTCTCAGCTATCCAGCATGTTTTATCAATTTCGGGCGTAAACCCTCTTACAGTTTTAATTAGTGCCATGATGTAGAAAGGTTATAGGGCCAAGATAAGAAGTCAAGATATAAGCTCTTTGTGAATCACACGAAGGCCTTCCAATGTAAGTTTTGGTTCAACGATATCAAATTCATCGTGTAAAGGTTTCAAAATTGAGCTCAATCCACCGGTTGCTAAGACCTTGCACTTCGCTTGAAGTTCTATTTTAGTTTGAGTAACCAAATGTTTAACCAGGCCTATGTAGCCATGCAGTACACCGGATTGAATGGCATGGTTAGTATTTTTACCAAGTAATGATTTTGGCAACTCAAGTGGTACCTCAGGTAATTGAGCCGTATTTTTAAATAGTGATTTCACTGCAGTCTTCAAGCCGGGTGCAATGGCCACACCTAAAATCGATTTGTCAAGGGAGGTAGTTAGGGTCAACGCTGTTCCAAAATCTACCACTATACAATGAGTCCCTGGAAAACGGTTAGTTGCCGCAATTGAATTGGCCACAAGATCGGAACCTATTTCATGAGGGCTGTTGAGTTGCAATTGGAGTTTTTCATAAATTTTTTGACCTAAAACTAGTGGTTCTACCCTAAACAATGTTCTGACAAACATTACAAGGGCTTCTCTATTTTCGGGAACAACACTACTAATAACTGCAGAGTTAATATTAGAAACACTCAAATTAGCTTCAAGGATCCATTGGCGCATTAGTGCTTCATAATTGGAAGTGCTTTTATTGGTAGTTGGTGTACGCCATTCTGCAATCCAACCTGAATCATCGTGAAGCCCAAATACAATGTCGGAATTTCCCTGATCTATTATTAAAAGCATATTGTTTAGAGATTTTGCTGCATCCCTTAAAATTACATATAGTAATTATTCTATTGATTTTTATTTAATTAA
>JAJCYL010000486.1 GCA_029262955.1 Cytophagales bacterium
CCCCAATCAGTGCGGCTAATCGTAGGATAATGATTGAATAGATTCTCAATGGATATAGCTGCATCAAACCTAAAAGTTGAATTGGTTGGAATCGCCTCTAAAACTCCACTTACCGTAAATAAAAACTCAAGGCCATTACTCACTATTCGAATGTCCCGGCCTTCAGCTTGTTGATCATCAAATAGTTGCTCTGCCAGGGCTTTGGACAACACAATTTTACCAGGATCAGAAATTTCTGAGGAAGATCCCGACTTCGTGCCAAACGAAAACACATTAAAGAAAAAAGGGTCAACATAGGCAATATCCTCTCTGAAAACGACATCCCCGACCTTGATAACCTCACTCTTTTTATGGTAACGGGCTATATTCTTAATCCCACTTAAATCTTCTTTTACCAAATTGGTCAATGGTAATGGGACCCTGCCAATGTTTTGCAGCTCACCATTCAGTATCCTCGAACCATTGATTCTGAATATCTCCTTGTAATTAGCATGCTCGGTGTTTGCGTCAATCTTATGACGAAAATTTAAATAGGCCACTACACTGACAGCAATAGCTATCGATAGACCCAACACATTGATGAATATATAGGCCTTGTCTCTTACAAGATTTCTAACCGCAACTTTTATGTAATTTCTAAACATCGAATAGCCTTTTTTATAAACAATTATTCACATCTTAATGAGTCCACGGGATTGGCCTTTGCTGATCGATAACTGTGAAAACCGACAGTAAATCCAGCAATACAGATAGTGGTAATTCCTGTGAATATGAAGGTCCATATACTTATGTCAATTTTGTAGGCAAAATCAGCTAACCATTCTTCCATTAGAAAATAGCCAATTGGTGCTGACAATACAAATGCTATCACAAGAGGCCTGGAAAATTGCTGGCTAAAAAGTAAAAGAATATGTCCGGCATTGGCACCTAAAGCCTTCCTAATTCCAACTTCTTTAATCTTCTGGTTAGCAACAAATGAGACTAGCCCGAATAAACCAAGACAACAAATTGCTATTGCAATGATGGCAAACATCTGAAAAGCCGAAAAGGTATGCTCTTCCTTCGAGTATAGTTCAGCCAGTCGTTCGTTCTCAAACTGATAATCGAAAGTATTGCCCGGAAATATCTCACTGTATGTTTCACTTATATAATCGAGCGTTCGAGCCGTGTTATTTCCTGATAATCTCATAGCACCACGCCAATGATAGTCAGGATTATAAAAAAGGAGCATTGGCGTTATTTCATTTTGTAATGAGCGGTTATGAAAGTCCTTCATCACCCCCACAATCCGGGATTTCCCTACACCCCAATAAGCTTCAATAGCTTCCCCAACTGCTTGTTTAGGATCAGTAATGCCATATTTCTGCAAGAGTGATTCGTTGACTAATACGCCAGGAGTTATCTTCCCTATCTCATCGTCAATGTCACTACCCGCCAGAAGCTCCAAATTATATGTCTCCAGGTAATCTGCGTCCACTGAACGGTAAAATGTGCGATGACTGGCTTCCGGATCGATATTATACAATTTGAATGGGCCATTGAGGTGCATATTCTGACTTGGCTGACTTGAAAAAATTGACATGTGAAGTATATCCGGGTTCTTCAAGAGCTGTGTTTTAAAGAAAGCCTTCCTGGTAGAGTCAACTTGCCCAATGCCAAAATTCACAACAAAATCCGTTTCAAAACCCAGAGGCTTGTTTTTGAAGAAATCAATCTGATTAAAAACAACAATTGTTGCAATGATCAAAACCTGTGCAATCATGAATTGCGTGATCACCAGAAATTTTCTTAAAGAAACATTGCCACTTGAGGAAGCCATCTTATTCCTTAATACCGTGGCTGGTTGAAACCTTGAAAGAACCAGTGAAGGGTATGAACCCGCTAAGAATGTGAGACTAATTATTAGACCCGTGATAAACAGCTGAACTGGTAGATCTGTTAATAAATTGAGCTCCAAATTGATGTGAATTAACTGGTTGATGAATGGAAGAGATAATTCAGCTAAACCAATGGCGATGATCGCGGCGAGGCCACATAATATGAATACTTCACTTAAGAATTGATAGATCAACTGCTGCTTAAAGGCACCCATTACCTTTCTTACACCCACTTCTTTAGCACGAGTAACCGATTGGGCGGTCGACAAATTGATAAAATTAATACAGGCAGCAATCAGAAGAATTATTCCAATGCCTGCAAAGCCCATGATAGTCGCCTTGCTTGTTGTTGCACCAAAATTTTGCTCATATCGGGTATCAAAATGTATTTCAGCAAGTGGCTGAAGAAGAAACTTTTGGAACTCTAAAAACCGGTCTCCCCTGTACTTTTTCCCGAAATTCTCAAGTCCCGCTTCAAAAGACTTGACACTCATTTCGGGAGGAACAACCACGTAAGTTGATCCATTGTCGGTATTATCCCAGTCATTAATATCTGTATCTAATTCGTAATAATCGTTAGTAAACGATTTATAAGAGACGAGTACTGTAAATGGTTGATGGGAGTTCTCTGGTGGATCGGCTACTACACCGGTAACCTGAAGAGTCAGGGCATCATTCAATTCAAGGATCTGGCCAACCGGTGATTGATCGCCATAAAGCGTATTTGCAAATGATTCAGTGAGAACTACAGTATTAGGGTTAAACAATGCTGTATTACGATCACCTTCTAATAACTCAAAATCAAACACATTGAGGAACTCATGATCTGCAAAATAGACATGCTCCGCTGTAAAGACTTGATTGTTTGTCAGACGGATGCTACCTCCATAGTTGTAGTAAGTTTGGGTAACTGCTTCAAGTTCCGGATAGTCATTCCGCATGGCTTTCGGTAAGGCAAATGTGGTATAAGAAGAATACCTCGTAACCCCAGTTCTATATAGTTCACTGGTGACTCTGTAAATCCGATCTCCTTTAGAATGGAAATTATCAAAGCTCAATTCAAACTTTACAATCAGGAAAATCACCAGGCAACAGGTAATACCGAGCGCCAACCCCAAAATGTTAATTGTTGCATAAACCTTATTTCTCAATAAGTTTCTATAAGCAGTTTTAAAGTAGTTTTTGACCATGAATTTCAGTTTTTTTCAGGTTTTGATAATACCATAGTTCTTTTAAATCACACCCACACCCACACTCACACCCACACTCACACTCACACCCACACCCACACCCACACTCAAACCCAAACCCAATCATTCGTATCTCAGAGAATCTATTGGATTAGAAGTCGCCGCCTTGGACGATTTGTAGCTGACTGTGATAATTGCTGTAACAGAGGCTACTAACCCTGACAAAACAAATACTCCCCATCCCAGGTCAATGCGATAAGCAAAATCAGTTAGCCATTGATTCATGAAGAACCAGCTAACAGGTGTAGCCACAATAAATGCAATTATGATCAATGTGATATATTCTTTTGACATTAATAACACTAAATGACTCACAGTGGCACCAAGCACTTTTCTTATACCAAATTCTTTCGTCCTTTGCTGTGCCGTAAAACTTGCCAAACCAAATAGACCGAGACATGCAATCAGTATTGCCAAACCTGCGGCAATTCCGAAAATTTCACCACGCCTTTCATCATTCTTATAAAATCGATCCAGCTCTTCGTTCAAGAAATGAAACTCAATTGGATTGTTAGTGTCAAATTTTTCATGAACAGCAGTGGTGTGAGCGACTGTCTCTTCGAGATTGTCTCCACTAATCTTCAAGGCAAAATAGTCAATAGCCTGGATAGGATTTTGTCTAAAACCTAAAACCATCGGCCCGATTTCCTCATATAATGACTGAAAGTGAAAATCTTTGACAACCCCAATAACCCTGGGCTGATACTCTTGACCTCTGCCAGTCACTCTAATTTGCTTACCCAAAGGTTCATCCAAACCAAGAGCCGTTACAGCCTTTTCGTTTAAAACCACAGACAATGAATCAGTTAATGTATTTCCAGCGTAATATCTACCTTCTAATAATTTGAAATCAAAAGTTTCAACTGCATCCTCATCAAATCCCATAAAGTGCATAGTGATGTCCTCTTCTTTTAGGGCAGCAGGATGTGATGCAACTTCAGCCGTCGCAATTAATTTCCACTCGCCTGGAACACGAGAAGCGACAGCCACCTTGTGCACATCAGGATGGTTAAGAAATTCGGTTTTCATTGCCTGGAAACCACTCCTCACCCTTCCACTGTTGATGTCTATAATGAGCAGCTGGTCCTGGTCAAATCCCAAGGGCGTTGACTTCACATATTCCATCTGTAGATACACTACAATGGTTGCCACCATCATAACCATAGAAACTGCAAATTGCACAACTACAAGACCTTTGCGGGTCATGAATTTGCCTTGCCGCTTAGCAGCACCCCTAAATATATTTATGGCCCTGAATCCAGAAATTAACCAGGCCGGTGTAAGTCCTGAGATCAACCCAATAAATACTGCCAGGACAAAAAAGAGCAAGAGATACTCAGGTTGTTCAACAAAATTCAGACTTAAATCCTTCTGTGCTATTTCGTTAAATGTGGGTAAAATAAACTCAATCACGCCGACAGCGATCAAGACTGAAAAGAAAGAGATCACTAAAGATTCAGACAGGAATTGGAGGACTATTTGTTTCCTCGTTGCTCCTGCTACTTTTCTTATGCCCACCTCTTTCAATCTCTCAAAAGACCTTGCGGTAGCCAGGTTGATATAATTAATGCAGGCAATTAATAGGACAAATATTCCTATAGCCGAAAAAATATAGATGTACTGAATGTTTCCTTTGTTGGTTTGAAGCCTGTCATAATCTTCAATATGGCCTGACCTTAGATGAAGATCTGCAAGTGATTGAAAGTAGAAATCATGCTCTTCCCATTTTTCCCCCAGATACTTTTTTAAAAACTCATCTTTCCTGGCCAGCACTTCAGCTGGCTGGGCATTTTCTTTAAAAAGAAAAAATGAGTAGGTGTTGAGCTGATCCCAGGACCGAAAATAACTCTGCCATCCTTCAGACCAATTCATGAAATTGGAAGCATAAATAATGTCAGCTTGCAAATCTGAATTAGAAGGAATGTCTTTAATCACGGCCATAATCTCCACATTTCCAAACTGGTTATGTTCTAAAAACTCACCCGTTACATCAGTACGACCGAAATATTTAAGCGCAGTAGTTTCTGACAATACCGCTTCGACCATCTCACCTGTTTCAGACTTTAATACGCCATCAATTAACTCATAATCAAATACCTCAAAAATGGCAGGATCGGCCATGATATAATCTCTTTCCACAAATCTCTTTTCTCCTACAGTAATTGTAGTTTGTCCGGAGGAAAAGAGGTTGACCTTTTTTTCTATTTGTGGAAAATCCTCCTCAAGGGCATTGCTGAGAGCCATGGAAGTGAACCCATTGGTTACACGTCCACCACTACCATCTGTATGCTCTTCATATATTCTATAGATGCGATTGTATTTTGAATTGAATGAATTGTATCCAATTTCATGATCAATGAACAACCACAATAGGGTGAAAACACAAATACCAAGGGTTAAACCGAAGATATTTATAAGTCCATAAACCCTGTTCCTCGAGAGGTTTCTTATGGCTACCTTAATATAATTTCGAAACATAGTGTTAATATTCGAAAATACCATTCCAAGTATAGTGCCACAAATAAAGATCTGATTATCTGATACTTACAATATTCCTGCAACTTCTATTATTTCACTATCGCCCGCTGGCGGACAGTAGTGAACAGCACGGGTCAATCTGTGTGATTCTGTAAATTGTGAGTTGGGCACCCAAAACCTACCAGGGACTAACTGTGAAAGCTAATAAAACTTGTGACCCCTCGACGCCATTGTTCTCAAAAGAGGGCTACATCGATACCTGTCTTCGTGATAAATATTATACAGTGCATCTAAGTCTGAAACGCATTTTTCGATACCAATTTCATCGGCCCATTTGAGCAAACCTTTAGGATAATTTACCCCTTTGGTCATAGCCAAATCAATGTCATCCCTGTCGGCTATCTTCCAAAATAGTGCATCGGCCGCTTCATTGATCAACATCACCAACACCCTGTTCAAAACTTGCTGGCCAAGTTCCGGGTCTTTTACAGGCTGAGGATTAGTAGCACCTTCGGAATAATCATAGTAGCCCTTACCAGTCTTACGGCCTAAATAACCTGCTTCTGCCATTCTCTTTTGGGTAAAAGAAGGCCTATACCGAGGGTCGAAATAAAATGAGCTGAAAACAGTTTCTGTTACGGTATAATTGACATCATTACCGATAAAATCCATCAACTCAAAAGGTCCCATTCTAAAACCACCAATCTCCTTCAATGCCCAATCAATGGTTGGAATGTCTGCAATTCCCTCCTCATATATTCTCAATGCCTCACCATAGAATGGTCTGGCCACCCTATTGACTATAAACCCAGGGGTGTCTTTTGCCAAAACTGTCACTTTACTCCAACTATCAATTAACTCCTTCGACCTCATAACTACTTCAGTACTGGATTGAACGGCTGGGATAATTTCAACCAGGGGCATTAGTGGTGCGGGGTTGAAAAAGTGGATGCCTACTACTCTGTCGGAATGTAAACATGCAGCTGCTACAGAAGCAATCGATAGAGATGATGTATTGGTGGCTAGTATTGTTTTCTCAGAAACAATCTTTTCCAACCTTTCAAATACATCCTTTTTTACAGACAAGTCTTCAATAACTGCTTCTATTACCAAACCACATTTGGTGAAATCATGAAGCGTTTCGCGATAATGTATTCTTGCGATAATGTCGGCCCCTTCAAGGTCAGCAATCTTGCCCTTCTCTACCAGGCGGTTTATGATCTTCTTGTGACCACTTCTGGAATTATCCAATGCCTCTCTGTTGGCGTCATAAATTACAACTTCGTGACCAGCGGTAGCGGCCACCTGAGCAATTCCGCTACCCATCGCTCCGGCACCAACAATGCCAATTGTATCCATTATCATTTCAATTTGTCAATGTTAAATGCTAAGATAATCGGACCCAATTAGTATGCACTGATATTTTGTGAGTCATTAAATGCTTTTACGTGCTTAAAAATTGCTTTCTCAATGAGGTCAGGTCGATTCCACGGAATGAAGTGATTCACACCCTCTTCAAGCCATACATCCACGTATCGAGGGTCTAACATGCGCTCAGCAAAATTCGCATTCTCTTTTGGGACGAGGGCGTCTTCGACTCCTTGTATCACTGTCACCGGAACCTGGATCTTTTCCCAGCCAGGAATCATTTCCTCTAATTCTTCTTTTAGGAAAAATATTTCCTCATTGGTTGACCAAAATGAACCTGGTAATAATAATCGGCCCAATGCCGTTCTCATTACATAGCGATACCATTCGTCCTTTTCCATCTCAGGATCAATGGACCCACCTACCAAAATCAATCCGTCCACCAGATCCGGATAGTCCATTGCAATTCGGGCAATTACTGAGCCTCCCAAAGAGTGACCAACCAGAATAGTTTTACTTTCCTTGACTGATTCGAGTATTGGCTTCACTAATTGTGCCTGACGCTCAAGCGAAGTGACTGGCTTGCCATATTCAGAGTAGCCATATCCCGGTCTATCCACATATATCCATCTGACAAACTGCTGTAACTCCGGGTTGGCCATAAAGTCAATAAAAGCATTCCACCCTCCCGGAGCACCATGAAAGAAAATAACTGTAGGCAGAGTGTCACTACCAATATCGGCATAATTCATGTGATGACCATCAACTTCCATTTTGTGAATTTTCGGTTGTAGGGGAGCACCTTCGAAGTATTTATAAGCCTTTTTTTCACTTATTCGAAAAGACAAACAACTGGTAGTCAATTGAGAGAAACCAATGACAATAATGGCTGATATGATTAATCGAACCGCATGTTTTTTTCTCAATTGCACAAGTCTAAAATAATATTGTTCTTCTCAGATTTCTATTAAACGACTATTTGAAATTAATGATTCCCATGTCATTCGCATTCCTACAATAATAGACTAGCAATTATTAGTTTTTTTCTATGTTTGCCTCTTATCGGATTGAAATTGAAGGTAGTCAATCAAAGGACAAGGAAAACAGAGATACTGGAAGTGGCCGCTGAACTATTTCGTGAGAAGGGATACTCGGCTTCTACCATGCGTGATATCGCTGACAGAGTTGGCATTGAGGCTGCCAGCCTTTACAATCATATAAAGTCTAAGGAAGAATTACTCACAGACATTTGCTTTGCAATTGGAAACATGTTCGTACCCGAGATGCGACAAGTAATTGCAAATAAAGAAAGCACCTTATCTAAAATACAATACCTGATCAATCTGCACATAGACATAACCACTCAACACGCAGCTATGGTGTCTGTGGCCAATAATGAGTGGCGTCATATTAAAGAGCCGAAACTTTCAGAATTCCTGCAGATGAGAGATAATTATGAAACCTGCTTTAAAGACATTATAGAAATAGGGATCAGAAAGGGCGAATTGAAGAATATAGATAGCACAACATCGCTTTATACCATCTTGTCATCGTTTAGATGGTTACAATACTGGTACAAGCCTGACAGGGACTCCCCGGTGGATCAAATCAAACGAGATATCTCAGAACTTTTGTTAAAAGGAATAAAAAAATAATGGCTAAATATTATCCCCTATCAGTCAGTTCAATAAATAAAGAGACCGAAGATTGTGTATCCATCACCTTCGATGTTCCTACTGATAATAGCGATCAATTTAAATTTATACAGGGCCAACATCTGGCATTAAGAACAACCATTGATGATGAGACAATCAGTCGTTCTTACTCACTATGTTCCAGTCCCAAAGAGAACGTACTTAAGGTTGCTGTGAAAAAAGTCCACGGGGGTAAATTCTCCACCTATGCAAATGAAAAAATCAAGGTGGGAGATAAGATTGATGTGATGCCACCAGCAGGCCATTTTTATACGGACTTGCATCATGAAAACAAAAAGGACTATCTCGCGGTCACTGCGGGTAGCGGAATCACTCCAATCATATCCATCATCAAAACCACACTCTCGACTGAGCCTCATAGTAGTGTCACCCTGCTTTATGGTAATAAAAATACAGAGAGCATTATTTTTCAGGAGGAGCTGGAGGCTATTAAGAACAAATACCTGGGACGGTTTTCAATCCACCATTTCCTAAGCCAGGAAACCGTAGAGAATGAGCTCTTCTTCGGAAGATTGAATAAAAAGAAACTAATTGATCTTCAAAAGTTAATCGATTATCAAAACATAGATGAGATATTTATCTGCGGACCTGAGGAAATGATGGCTGAAGCATCCGAAGCATTCACTGAGTTAGGCGTTCCAAAGGATCGAATTCATCTGGA